>JANNWE010000061.1:0-11742 GCA_031414675.1 Cytophagaceae bacterium | reverse complement strand
GTCCAACTTCTAATTTCATATTGATGGGGGTATTAGGATTTCAAAACTTTTAATATTTTCGCAATTATCGATTATTTGTAAAACAAGATTTCCCTCAAAAGGTTTAGTATTATCTAATTTTTCTGACCAAATTAACCCAGATTTATATTCAAAATTCATCAAAACCCATACTTGATTGACTTTACAATTAATGCTTTTGATTCCAGAAAGTTCATCTTTTATCCTAAAACTAAGATAGTCTTTCGTAATTGCTTTTGGGGTTATAATAGGTGGTTCAAAATCAAAAAGAGTTTGAAACGTGCCAAATTCTTTAGTTTTGAAAGTAATATTAGATCCCGACCATTCTCCACCTATAAATTTTGGTTTTGATCCCATTATATATACTTTTAACTTGTTTGGGTACACTATTGAATTTGTTTTTTTCCAAACAATAGTAGCTGGATTTTTTAAAGGTATAACATCTTCATGAAGATTTAATATATTTTCAGTAACTGAAAAGTTCACAAAATAATGCCCAAAAAGTGCATCCTTAAAATCTGCTTCCAATCCTGGAAGATTAATAAATGATTTTTCAGGACTTAAAGCAACATTAAAAGGTAAGCTTAGCATATCTTTATTGATAAAAATTGTTTCTGCTAATGTCTTATTTAAATCAAAAATAAATGTTTTGGCAAATAAGGAATCATTTGAAAGAGAAACTACATTTTCAGTTTTTCCATTAGTCCAAATTAGGTTATTTACTTTATTTTCAGGGTCATTGATTTCAATTTTCAAAAATTGATCTTGCAATCTACTTTTTATATCAAATCCTTTTGTGTAAAAACTTGTTTTTCTGATAGTTAAAGTATCTTTAATAATATTAAATATTAAAACGGAAGCATTTGCAAACGAGTCGTTAACTCTAATTTCTACTAGGTTGGTTTCATTTTCTATACTGAATTTACCTTTTCTGCTATTAGTTTTATAAAAATCAAAAGTGTTTCCTTCTTCTAGGTAACATTTATGAATTTTTTGTCCTTTTTTTATCAATTTTTCATAATTTACATGAACATTCATATCAAGTCTATTAGAAAACGACATTTTATCTAATCTGAAATTATAAACATTTTTTTGATTAACATTTAAATTTATTTGATTAACTCCTTGCCTAAAAGGGCTATTGTTAGCTTTATCATAGGTTAGTATTTCCAAACCAATTTCTCCTTTGGCTACAATTTTTTGGGCAATAGTATATAAACCGTCTTTTCCTTTTATTACTGGAAAATTAAAAATACCAAAATTTCCATTAATGGTTGCATCGGCCGACATGCATTTTAAAGAAATAGATTCAATTATTGGCCTTATGTTATCGGTTAAATCACTAAATCCGAACTGAGATGGATCAAGGATATTTTCCTGTTGATCTCTAATTTCAAAATGTAAATGAGGGCCAGCAGATCCGCCTGTATTGCCTGATAAAGCTAGAATTTCTCTTTGCTTAAATTTAAATAAGGTAGAATCAAGATAAATATCAATTTCCCAAGTTTTCTGTTCATATTGTTTATTAACTAAAAAATGTTGTAAAGTGTCATTTAAGACCTTTAAATGTGCATAAACAGTGGTTAATCCATTTGGATGAGTAAGATAAACGCTGTTTCCATAGCCACCATTCATAACTTTTATTCTAGAAACATATCCATCAGCAGCAGCATACACATTTTTCCCTTCAACACCCCCAGTTCTTATGTCTAACCCAGCATGAAAATGGTTAATTCTTATATCTCCAAAGCATCCAGAAAGAGAAGTTGCCTGTCCTGGAGATATTGGCATTATGAAATAGCCTTGTGGAAAACTAGTTTGACCAAAAGTAGTATAAGAAAAGAAAATCAGAATTATTAGGAGTTTTCTATTCATTTAATTTCATTTAACCTCAAAGTCAAACATGACTTTATCCTCTATTCTACCAGTCAATTTATCTCCAATTTTTACTGGAGAAACACCACTTGGAGTACCTGTAAAAATTAAATCTCCAGTTTTTAATGTAAAATATTGGGACACGAAACTTATTAAAAAGTCGAAGCTATACAACATCATCGAAGTATTTCCTGTTTGTTGTCTTTTCCCATTTAAATCTAAAGAAAAATTTAGATTTTTTAAATCGTAATCATTTTTAGAAATAAAATCAGAAACGGGAGCGGAGCCATTAAATCCTTTGGATAAATCCCAAGGCAAGCCTTTTGATTTTAATTGGCTTTGAATGTCTCTAGCAGTGAAATCGATTCCAAGCCCAATTTCATCATAATACTTGTGTGCGAATTTTTCTTCTATATTTTTTCCAATTTTAGAGATTTTCAAAACTATTTCAACTTCATGGTGGATGTCTTTTGAAAACGAAGGATAATAAAATGGTTCATTATTTTTTAAAATCGCTGTTTCGGGCTTTGAAAAAATAACAGGCTGATCTGGTTTTTCGTTATTCAATTCAGCAATATGTTCGGCATAATTTCTTCCAACTGCAATAATTTTCATACTTTTTATTACTTTTTTCACAAAAATAAGTCTAAGCTTTCAAATCATTCAATTATTTTAGCGTTTAAATTAAGTATTCTTAAACTTTTTATATAAAATGAAAAAATCCTTTCATATTTTGGCATTTGCATCATTGATTTTTGTTATAGTTATATCGTGCCAAAGAGTTCCTCTGACAGGCAGAAAGCAGGTGGTAGGCTTAGTTTCTGGAGATGAAATGATGAAGATGAGTTTTTTAGAGTACACAGGTTTTATTGACACAGTTAAAGTGGTCCCAGCAAATAATGCTCAATCCCAAATGGTGGCTAGGGTAGGAGAAAGAATAAAAAAATCGGTAGAAGATTATTTGATCTCCAACCAATTGGGGTACCTTTTAAATGGTTATCAATGGGAATTTAGAACCGTACAAAATAAAGAATTAAACGCTTGGTGCATGCCTGGAGGAAAAGTTTGCTTTTATACGGGTATTTTACCTATTTGTAAAACTGAAGAAGGAATTGCGGTTGTAATGGGACACGAGGTTGCTCATGCAATTGCCGAACACGGTCGTGAAAGAATGAGTAGAGCTATGTTGGCTCAAGGATTTACTCAAGTAGGGGCTATTGCCGCAGGCGTTTACACTGGAGACGAAAAAGTGATGGAAATAGCTGGTCAAGTTTTAGGAATAGGCTCACAAGTAGCCGGAGTTCTTCCAAATTCAAGAAAACAAGAATCAGAAGCAGATAAGCTTGGTTTAATCTTTATGGCAATGGCTGGATATAATCCAAATGAGGCCGTTGAATTTTGGAAACGAATGGCAGAAGCTGGAAAAAATTCTCAAAAACCTCCGAAATTATTATCCACTCATCCTACTGATGAATATAGGATAGCTGATATGTCTAAAAATATGGACAAAGCTATGAAATACTATTATGCTTATGCTAAAAAGTAGTATCCTTGAAATAGATAAAAAAATAGTTTAACTTTTTTAAATTAGGCCTATTCTTTCAAAAGAATAGGCTTTTTTCTGTAAAATATATCTTTTATGGTTTTTGGAACGTTTATTGAATAAATTTATAAAAACCATTCTCTTCATGTTTAAACAGATAATTGCATTCTTTTTTATCCAATACCTTTTCTCCTGTCAAAAAATTGAGGATTTTAGAGAAAATGACACAACTTATAATCAAGAAGGATACTTTATTAAAAAAACTTTACTCAAATCACAACTAACTGAAATTTTTATCGAAAAGCCTAAAAAAGTAGTAAATATATGTGATTTTTATGTGGATGGTAATTATATGTACGTTGGAGAAAATTTAAAAGGAATTCATATTTTTAAATCACCAGAATCTACTAAACCAGAGCCATTCTTGTTCTTGAATGTACCTGCTATGAGAAAATTCACTGTTAAAGATGGAAATCTAATTTGTGATAATGGAAAAGACTTGTTAGCGTATAGAATTTCGGGCTTAAACAATCTGGATCTTAAATCTTCTAGCTCTGTTGCAGTTTTAAAAGATCCCACCAAATTTGGTGTGGTTAATAGAAAGCTAAATTTATTTTATTATCCCAATTATCCATTAGAGAGAGGAATCTATTTTCAATGTCCCGATTCCGTAGATTTTGTAATTGAATGGGAAAAAAGAACAATTGCTCAAAAACTAAATTGCTACAGATGAAAACAATCCATTTTATAGGTATTTTTTCATTTTTCACACTGATTAGTTGTTCAAAGAATGAGGAAGTGGGTTCCTTAAGAGTTATTGGAAGCAATACGGAATATAATCATTTTCAAGAAGCCTCCAATAACCAAACATTTTTTTTAAGTAAAAACGCTGTTCACTTTTTAAATAAATCGAAGGTTTCAGACCTAAGTCTTGAGAAAATACCCTCAGACAGCTTAGAAATAGAAAATATTTCGGGGAATAGAGATACCTTACTTTTACAAATAAAGGAAGGTTTTGCCATATACTTTGAAAAAACCAAATCAATTAATAAACTTAAGAACTTTGGATTTACTATTTGTGATAAAGCGGTATTGATTGATAGTTTTATGGTGGTTGCAAGAGGAGGAAATGCTTGTCAAATGAATATTCAAAGTAGATTAGATTTGTTTTTATTTAACAAAAAAAACGATTTGATAAATTTGGCTGATTTTAATGGAGATAAGATAATTCAAATGATAGAATTTCAAAAAAAAATTATTTGCTTAACTTCTGAAGGCACTATTCAGATTTTTAAATTGGAAAATGGCAATTTAATAAAGAAAATAAGTGAATTTGTAGAGGTGGGCACTTTAGATTTTAGATTGATTAGAGATTCAAGTAAATTATTGCTTAAAACAAAAAAAGGTATTACACAATTGAAAATTAATGCTGATTTTTCACTAAAAAAAGTAAACGAGATTACGATATGAAAATCCGATTCTTAATCTTATCTATTTTTTATGTTTCCATTTCTTTTGGACAAAAATCAGATAACAACATCTCTGATTATGAAATTAGCACTAATAAAAAACCTGTTTCTTTTTCTCATGCTCCTTTTTTATTATTGAAAATAAATCCTTCCAACATAATCGGAATTAATAACACCATGGGTTATGGAATTGAACTTGCCCCACCAATAGGTAAGTTTAGTTTTTCTTTCGATTATGGATTAGGAAAAGGGTCTTGGAATCCAAATAAATTTATAAGAAAAAATCAAGCAGAAAATAATAATACTGTCATTAGGGGTGAAATTAGAACCTATTTTTCAGATTGGTATCCTTTTTATGCACTCGACAAAAAACCTTTTGGAAGATATTATGCATTAGAGTATGTTCAAGGCAAATACAATAGAAATTTAGAAATGGCTACAGGAATAGGTGGGAATCAATTACCTTCTTATGCACAATTTAATGACGTTATTTTTAACGAAACTACGAGAAATGTGCATCTGAAAATCGGAAAACACATTCACATTAGTAGATTTCTTTTTATTGATGTATTTGCAGGGATAGGATTAGGAAACTTTGCAGTTTCTGTTTTGGATAAAATAATTTCTAAAGAGCCAGACCAAATGCCTTTACATTTTTCATTTTTAAGTAATCGAACTGTAAGAGAGCCGAATACTAAAGGTTGGTATTTTAGCACTACTTCAGGATTTAGATTAGCATTACCTTTATGAGAAAAATTATATTATTTTTTTTAATAATTGCATGTTCCTCTTGTTGGGCACCTCGATGTCCAATGGACACATGCAGAGTTAGAATGGAACATAGACATAGTGATCAAGTTAATGGAGTATTTATGGGAAGATACTTATACCCTCCTAGAATGCACTTTTTTTGGGATAAAGATAAAGGAGAATCAAATCCAGATACTAAATTTCAGCCAAATGCACCATCTAGAAAAGAGAAAAAGCTTAAAAAGAAATTTCCATGGGAAAGGTGGTAAAACAAAAAAAGCATTCAAGAATGCTTTTTTTGTTTTATAGAATTTGTTTTTCGAAAATTAATTGAAAAAGTCTTTCATTTTATCAAATATACTTTTGTTGTCAGATCCAGGTTTTGGATGGAAATTTGGAGAATCTCTTAATTTTTCAAGTAATTCTTTTTCATCAAAACTTATAGTTTTGGGTGTATAAATATTAACATAAATAAGCTGATCACCAACGCCATATCCATTAATGTCTTTTAACCCTTTTCCTTTTAATCTCAAGACCTCACCGGCTTGGGTGCCAGGTTTTATATTAATTTTAACTCTACCTGAAATTACTGGAACCTCAATTTCTTTTCCTAAAACAGCATCAACAAAATTTAATGGCAAATCAAAAATTATATTATTGCCGTCTCTTTTGAGTTGTTGATGTTCTTCTTCTTCTACTTGAATCAATAAATCTCCTGCCACACCACCTCTGCTTGGTACATTGCCTTTTCCAGACATAGACAATTGCATTCCCTCAGCAACCCCAGCAGGTATCTTAATAGTTATTAAATCTTCTTCTAAAACTCTTCCTTCCCCAAAACAAGCCTCACAACGTTCCATTACTATTTTACCTTCACCGCTGCAAGTATGACAAGTATTTGTGGTAACCATCTGGCCAAGCATAGTTTGCTGAACCTTTCTGATTTGTCCTGAACCGTTACAGGTTCCACATGTCTGAAGGGAAGAACCATGTTTAGCTCCATTGCCACCGCAGGTTTTACATGAAACATACCTTTTGACTTTTATCTTTTTTTCAACCCCGTTGGCTATTTCTTCAATGTTTAATTTTAATTTAATTCTTAAGTCTGAACCTTTTCTTACTGCCTTTCTGCCATTACCACTTCTTCCACCGCCACCAAAGAAACTACCAAAAGGACTTCCATCTCCAAAAATATCTCCAAATTGGCTAAAAATATCTTCCATATTTACTCCTCCTGCACCACCAAAGCCACTAGCACCTCCAACTCCTTCATGTCCGAATTTGTCATACCTTGCCTTTTTGTCAGAGTCAGATAATACACTATATGCTTCAGCTATCTCTTTGAATTTTTCTTCAGACGCCTTATCTCCAGGGTTTTTGTCCGGGTGGTATTTAATAGCAAGTTTTCTATATGCTTTTTTTAAATCATCCGCATTTGTGTCTTTCGAAACTCCCAACAAATCATAATAATCTTTTTTTGCCATGTTTTTAGTTTTTGGCTTCTCCTGTAAATCTCTGACTACCAGTTAAAGCACGTAATGTTTTAGTTTTTTTTAAGACTTTAAATCCAAAAAAGTATTAAAATATTTTTTTTAAAATGACTTTAATTATAAAATAAAAGAGAAGTAAAATATTTTGAAATACTTTTTTCTTTTCGAATTAAAATCTAAACCAATATTTATTTAAAAGGTTAAAAAATTAATTTCCTACTACCACTTTTGTATATCTTATTACCTTATCGTTAAGGTAGTATCCCTTTTCAATTTCCTCTATAACTATTCCTTTTTTATCTTCTCCAGCTGCAAATTGCGTTATACATTCATGCAATTCAACGTCAAAGGGTTTATCTTTTGATTCAATAGATTTTAAACCTTTACTTGCCAATGTTTTTTGTATTTTGTTGAAAATCAAATCTATACCTTCTTTGATTGCTAAAATGTCATCTGTAGAATCTATTGATTTTTGCGCTCTTTCTAAATCATCTACAATTGGCAAAAGGTCTTTAATTAAACCTTCAGAGGCATTCAGAATAGTCTCTATTTTTTCTTTGGAAGTACGTCTTCTGAAATTTTCAAATTCAGCATAGAGTCTTAAATATTTTTCTTTAGATTCAGCTAAATCTTTTGAGAGTTTTTCAATCTCAGTATCTTGAACATTCTCTACTATATTTGGGCTTTCCTCACCATTAATCTCTTCAGTAACTTGTTCAGAAACTTCATTCAACTTTTCTTCCTCTTTCTTTTGCTTATTATCTGACATGCTAATTATATTAATTTTACTCTTCGTTGGTAACCAATAATTAGACCATTTGAATAATTTATGACAAAGTGGCAGAATGTGGAAAAATTATTCATTTAAAATGAAAAAATATTTTTGGCATTTTTTTATTGTAATTCATAAATTATAGGAAGGTAATCTAAAATACTGAATATTATGTTGCTATTTTTTGAATTCATGAACAATTGAAACCAGATTATATTTTTTTTACCTTTTTTTTCAAGTGATAGATTATTTCATCCAACCCATTTAATTTAATTTCATAAACAGTTGCTAATTGCATACCAAGTTTTCCATCTGGGAAACCACCTTTTCGTTTAAACCATTCTAAATAACTAATTGGTAAATCACATAACTTTGTACCTTTATATTTACCAAAAGGCATTTCGAAAGTAATTATTTCTATTAAAATTTCTTTATTAAAATAATCCATGTTTAAAAAATGAATAAATATATTAGTTTTGAGTTCTTGATGCAATAAAAGGTTTTTATTAAAGTAAGCCTAAAAGCATTTATGGCAATACTTATAAATCTTTTGAAATTTAAATAATACATAATTATGAATAATTCTAGTTTTTATTTTTTTTTCTAGTATTTTATGACGAAAGAAACTTCATCAAATCTTAAAAAAGTATTGAGCCCATTGATGCTTTGGGGCTTAGGAGTAGGTTATGTGATATCTGGAATGTATTTTGGGTGGAATCTAGGGCTAAAAGAAGGTGGTACTTTAGGAATGGGAATTGCTACTTTTTTTATCATAATTCTCTATACTTGTTTTAGTTTTTCTTATGCCGAACTCGCATGTGCCATTCCGAAGGCTGGTGGGGTTTTTGACTATGCTATTAAAGCGTTTGGAAAAGATATAGGATTTATAGCTGGAATTTCCCAAATAGTTGAATTTGTTTTTGCACCTCCAGCTATTGCTTTTGGTATTGGTTCCTATTTTAATTTGGCATTTCCTGAGGTGTCAGTTTTAAGTACTTCTTTAATTGTTTATTTTATTTTTACTTCTTTAAATATTTATGGGGTCAAGGCTGCAGCTACGTTTGAACTTATAATTACTATAATAGCCGTTGTAGAAATACTCATATTTGCTGGTGTTACTTTACCACATTTTGAGTTTCAAAATTTAAAAAACAACTCTTTTCCTAATGGATGGTCTGGAGTTTTAGCTGCATTGCCATTTGCTATCTGGTTTTTTTTAGGGATCGAGGGACTTGCCAACGTTGCAGAAGAAGCAAAAAAGCCACAAAAAGATATTCAAAGGAGTTTTGGATTCGTTTTAATCACCTTGGTAATTTTGTGTATATTGGTATTTGTATCATCAATAGGAGTAGGGGGATGGGAAAACATTGTTTATATTAATCTTTCGAGTGGTGAAACTTCTGATTCACCACTTCCAATGGCTATGAGAAAGGTTGTAGGAGACCAAACTTTACTTTTTCATCTATTATTAACCATTGGAATTTTTGGCTTAATAGCCTCATTCCATGGATTAATTTTAGCCGCCGGAAGAGCAACCTATGAATTTGGGAAAGTAGGATATGCACCAAAATTTTTAGGAAAAGTAAACTCAAAATTCAAAACACCAGCGAATGCTCTAGTATTTAATATGGGAGTTGGAATTATAGCTCTTTTTACCAATAGAACCGCCGACATTATTACTATTGCTGTAATTGGAGCACTTAGTTTATATATAATTGCAATTTTTTCATTACTAAGATTGAGAACTAAAGAACCAAATCTGAATAGGCCTTATAAAGTCCCATTCTATCCATTTACACCAATTTTGGCATTAGTTTTAGCCATTTCTTCATTTGTTGCTGTGGCTGTTTTTAATGCCAAATTGTTTTTTATATATTTGGGGATACTTTTATTTTCATATATTCTTTTTAAACTATTCAATAAAAAACCAATTAGTTAGATGTCTGAAGAGGAAGTGTTGGATTATGTAAAAAATCATAAAGATCAAAGGGTCAAAGTGGCTTTGGTGGATATTGATGGAGTATTGCGGGGTAAATATATAAGCACTGAAAAGTTTTTTTCAATTCTAAAATCACCTTTAGGATTTTGTAATGTGGTTTTTGGTTGGGACATGTCTGATGTTGCTTATGACAATTCAAAATTTACCGGTTGGCATTCTGGTTATCCAGATGCCCCAGCCAGATTGGTTTTAAGTACCTTTAGGAAAATTCCTTGGGAAAATGATATACCTTTTTTCTTATGTGAATTAATTGAAGAAAAAGAAAATTCAAATGCCATCTGCCCAAGAAGCTTATTGCAAAAAATCATTGTTCAAGCTAAAAATCAAGGATATTCTCCATTTTTTAGTCAAGAATTTGAATGGTTTAATTTTGAAGAAACACCTCAAAGTATACAGGATAAAAATTTTTATCAGTTAAAACCTTTAAGCCCAGGAATGTTTGGATATTCCTTACTAAGAAGTACGCTTAGAAATGACTTTTTTTCTGATTTATTTACACAATTGAAACAATTCAATATTCCAATTGAAGGACTTCATACAGAAACTGGTCCGGGAGTTTATGAAGCTGCTATCGCTTATTCTGATATTTTGGAAGCTGCCGATAGAGCTGTATTATTTAAATCATCAGTAAAAGAAATTGCCTATAAAAAAGGTATCATGGCTACATTTATGGCGAAGTGGGATGAGAATTTACCCGGATGTAGTGGTCATGTTCATCAAAGTTTATGGGATAATTCCTTGGAAAATAATTTGTTTTATGATGAAAATAAATCTCATAAAATGAGTGACCTCATGGAAAATTATATGGCAGGGCAATTATTTTGTTTACCCCATATATTACCCATGATAGCCCCTACGGTAAATTCTTATAAAAGATTAGTAGAAGGAGCCTGGGCACCTACGACTTTAACTTGGGCTATTGATAATCGAACAGTAGCTTTAAGGGCTTTGCCTGCAAGTAAAAAATCTACAAGAATTGAAACACGAGTGGTAGGTTCTGACACCAATCCCTACTTAGCTATGTCTGCCTGTTTAGCTAGTGGCTTGTATGGAATTAAACACAAGTTTAAACTTCAAAGTGCCACTATTGGAAATGGATATACCGATAAATCTAATGGTATATTGCCTTCAAATTTAAGAGACGCAACCGCTGCTATGAAAAACTCAGCTCTTTCCAATGAATTATTTGGGGAAACTTTTGTGGAACATTTTATTGCTTCCAGAGAATGGGAATGGAGGCAATTTAGTGGAATAGTTACGGATTGGGAAAAGAAAAGATATTTTGAAATAATTTAGATAGTTATTATGGATTTTAATCAAATAAGACAGTATAATTTCCCTACAATAATCCGTTTTGGGGCGGGAGCTATAAAAGAATTAGCCCCATATTTAAAAAAAGAAGGATTTACAAATCCATTAATTGTAACAGATCCACAAATCGCTGAGCTTTCGTTTTTTAAAATCATAATCCAAGATTTGAAAAATAATGGATTTTCTACCGAAATTTTTTCTGATATACACAAAAATCCAATAAAATCGGATGTATATAAAGGAACTGAACTATGGGATGCAAGCAATAGAGACTGCCTGATAGGAATTGGCGGTGGTGCAGCTTTAGACGTTGCAAGAGCAATTTTATTAAGAATAAATCACCGAGAAGATTTATTTAAATATGATGATTTGATTGGGGGAGATGTGTTCGTTACTAACGATGTGCCCCATTTTATTACTATTCCTACAACTGCAGGCACCGGAAGCGAAGTAGGAAGGTCGTCAATAATTGCAGATGATAGTACTCACCAAAAAAAGATTTTGTTTTCTCCAAA
>JANNWE010000060.1:0-4622 GCA_031414675.1 Cytophagaceae bacterium | reverse complement strand
AAATAATTCGTAATTCATATTTAAGGAGCTTTCTCCTTTTTCAATTTTAGTAACTAAATCTGCTATCTTCAAATTTTCAAAAGTCTTAAATATGGCATTTCTGCAAGTATCAAATTCATCATGAAGCGGACAGGGGTTATTTGCATTGCATTCATCGCGGCCTAAAAAACATTTATTGAAAATACCCAATCCATCTATAGCTTCAACAATTTCTTTTAATGGCCTATGAACGGTGCGACTATTAGCAAAGAAACCACCATTAGGACCTTTTATTGATCCGATAATTCCCTTTCGAACCAATTCTTGCATAATTTTACCAAGAAAATGTTTAGGAATCTGCAATTCCTCCGCTATTTCATGAATTCCTACTTTCTTTTTACTATTTTTTTCTAAAGCCAAAAACACCACCCCTCGTATGGCATATCCGCATGTTTTTGATATCATATTTTTAAATAATCGTATTCAATTTCAAAGTTAACTGGTTTATAGAAAAATACTTATTTTTTTTTAACTGTTGAAAAACTTTGAGATTCTTTACAATTCTGTTATCCAAGCATTTTGAAATGCAATTAAAAGCAAAAATTAACCAAGTTCGATAAAGAACCAAAATTAAACTGTTTTGCAAAGAATGATAAAAATCAGTTTTTTTTAGATGCTTTCGTCATAAATAATCGGGAAATTGAAAAATACTTTTGTAAATAAAAGATATAAAACTCTTTTAATATTATTTTAAACCAATAAAACATGAAAAGAATTATCCTCTTAATATCGCTAATTCCTATTATGTGGAGTTGTGGCGGTGCCGAAAAAAGAGCAGAATCTGCTGAAACAGATGAATCAGTTTTGCTCAAACAAGAAGAAGTACATGGTAAAGAAGTTAAAGAACTTGTTCTTAGCACGCCTTTAGACCAAGCTATGGTAAAAGAAGGGCAAGGAATCTATGACCTCAAATGTTTGGCTTGCCACAAACTTAGCAATGAAAAGGTGGTAGGTCCTGGCTGGTCAGGTGTTACTAAACGCAGAAAGCCTGTGTGGATAGTAAACATGATAACCAACGTGGATATGATGCTAGCAGAAGATGCCGAAGCCCAAAAAATGTTAGAAGAATGTTTGGTTAGAATGCCCAATCAAAACATTACTGCTCTCGAAGCTCGAAGCGTAATAGAATTCATGAGGCACAATGATGGAGAAAAATAAGATTACTAAAAATAAATAAAGTTTACAAAAATGAAATATTCAAAAATTATAGCCTTGGCATTTGCGATAGCAGGCATAAATGCCTGCAAGCCTTCAGCGGATAAAAAAACAAGCGGTTCTTTCTTAGCAGGAGACGCTGCCGAAAAAGTATACGTAAAACCAGGTACGCACGATGAATTTTACAATATTGTTTCGGGTGGATTTAATGGACAACTATCCGTTGTAGGATTGCCTTCGGGTAGGGTTTTGAGAATCATCCCTGTGTTTTCGCAGTTCGCTGAAAGTGGTTGGGGATATAGTGAAGAAACAAAACCCATGTTGAATACTTCACATGGATTTGTACCTTGGGACGACTCTCATCATGTGGCTCTTTCTACCACAAAAAGCGAACATGATGGTCGCTGGGCATTTATTAATGGTAACAATACGCCGAGAATTGCACGTGTAAGTCTTTCAACTTTCCGTACGGAAGAAATCATTGAGATTCCGAATTCTGGAGGTAACCACTCTTCGCCATTTATCACGGCAAATACCGAGTATGCAGTTGCTGGAACACGGTTCTCAGTTCCGCCAGACAATAACGCCGATGTACCAATTAGCTCGTTTAAACAAAACTTCAAAGGCTACATCAGCTTTGTGAGTATCGACAAAACTACTGGAAGAATGGGCATCAAGTTTCAGTTGAAAACTCCAGGAGTCAGTTTTGACTTGGCTCGAGCAGGAAAAGGTAAATCAGCGGATTGGTTTTTCTTCTCTACTTATAACACCGAGCAAGCTAACACTTTGCTTGAGGTCAATGCTTCACAAAAAGACAAAGATTTTATTTTGGCAGTAAATTGGAAAAAGGCAGAGGAATATTTGGCAAAAGGTAAAGGTAAAAAAGAAACGGCAAAGTATGCACACAATGTTTACAGTGACGAAACTCACTCTGCTACTTCAACGATTATGAATGAAGTGATGACACTAGACCCAAAAGAATGTCCAGACATGTTATATTTTATGCCATGTCCCAAATCTCCACATGGATGTGATGTAGACCCAACTGGTCAATACATAGTAGGTTCTGGAAAATTAGCTGCTGTTATTCCTGTTTTCTCATTTGATAAAATGACCAAAGCCATTGCCAACAAAACCTTTGATGGGAGCTTTGATGGTATACCCATTTTAAAATACGATGCTGTATTGCATGGTGAAGTTAAAAAACCGGGCTTAGGACCCTTGCATACTGAATTTGATGGTCAAGGGAACGCCATCACGTCGTTCTTTGTATCGTCTGAATTGGTAAAATGGAACATAGAAAAACTTGAGGTGATTGACAGAGTGCCTACTTTTTATTCTGTTGGGCACTTAAGTATTCCTGGAGGCCCAACAGCAAAACCTTGGGGAAAGTACGTAGTAGCCTATAATAAAATAACAAAAGATAGGTATTTACCAACGGGTCCTGAATTAACACAGTCTGCCCAATTGTATGATATTTCTGGCGAAAAAATGAAACTATTATTGGACTTTCCTACCATAGGTGAGCCACATTACGCTGAATCTATTCCAGCCAGTATGATAGAAAAAAATTCGAAGAAAATTTTCAAGCTTGAAGAAAACAAACATCCGTATGTATCTAAAGGTGAGAAAGAATCCAAAGTGGTTAGAAAAGGAAACGAAGTTCATGTGTATATGACCGCCATTAGGTCTCACTTTAGTCCTGACAATATTGAAGGCATAAAATTAGGAGATGTGGTTTACTTTCACCTCACAAATCTTGAGCAAGACTGGGACGTTCCTCACGGATTTGCAATCAGAGGAGCACAAAACGCTGAAATATTGGTAATGCCAGGCGAAACATGCACCCTTAAATGGGTACCAAGTAAAGTGGGTGTAACGCCCATGTATTGTACCGACTTCTGCTCGGCATTGCACCAAGAAATGCAAGGTTACGTTAGAGTGTCACCAGCAAGTAGTAAAGTGCCACTATCGTGGGGAACTGGCAAAAAAACAGATTAAATGAGAAAAAAAAGTGTAGAAAAACGATAGCCTAAAATATAAATGAGGCGGGCAGCTTGTTCTGCCTCATTTTTGAAAAAACATAGAATGAAACCTTTAAAGAAAACTTCTCAATTAGCTCTGATTGTAAGTTCATTATTACTAATAATTGCCTTTTTTGTTCCCATATGGAGAATAGATTTATGGGCTCCTCAATATCCTGAGGGACTTTCTATGAATATTTGGCTGAGTAAACTGAGCGGTCAAGTAGATATTATAAATGGGCTAAACCACTACATTGGAATGGCTCACATCAAGGAAGAAATGTTTCCTGAATTTAAAATTTTGCCTTATGCTGTAGGTCTTATTATAACTTTTGGCGTACTGACTGGCTGGTCAAAAAACAGAAAAATGGTGTTCATTTTTTTAGCTATACTAATTATTTCGGGTATTGTAGCAATGTACGATTTTTGGAGCTGGGGTTATGAATATGGACACAATTTGAGCGATGATGCCGCCATTAAAGTACCTGGTATGGCCTATCAACCACCATTGATTGGTTATAAAGAGCTACTGAATTTTGGAGCATATTCTATTCCTGACATTGGAGGTTGGCTATTTGTATTGCTAGGTGTAGTGACCATTTCGATACTGATATTTGAGGTAAAAACCAACAAATGAGCCGCAAATGAAAACTTACATTAAAAATTCTTTATTGCTAATCTGGGCTATTTTTACAGCTTCTGCTTGTTCTATTGAAACTGAGCCGATCAATTATGGTATTGATAACTGTACTTTTTGCAAAATGACCATCATGGATAAGAAATTTGGTTCAGAACTCGTAACGCTAAAAGGGAAGGTTTTTAAGTTTGATGATCTTAGCTGCATGTCAAAATATATGAAAACGGCCGATTTACATGAAGCAGATTGCAAACATGTGGTGGTGAGTTCATATAATAAACCTGAAGCATTTTTAGATCTTAAGGAAGCATTTTTTATACAATCAGAAAACCTTCCTAGTCCCATGTTAGGAAATATAGTGGCATTTGAGAGCAAAAGCTCTGCTCAAAAATTTGTTTCAAGGGATAGCTTAGCAAAAAATGTAACTTGGACAGAAATTAAAAACCATTATTAATGAAAACTATACTAATTTTCTGTTTTTTGAGCCTTAGCAGCCTAGCTTTCTCTAAAAATTGGCCGGTAAAAAGTGCTCAAGAACTTCAAAAATCACTTATTGAAGCTAAAGCTTACGACACGATTTTGGTGGCTTCAGGAAATTATAAAGTATTAAATCTGGAAATCAACAAACCTTTGGTAATAAAAGGGCAAAACAAACCCGTTTTAGATGCACAGTTTAAAGGAGAAATCTTTATTGTAAAATCTGACTACGTTTCAATTACCGGATTTAGATTCACGAACGTGGGAGAAACAAGTAGGATAGATTGGGC
>JANNWE010000059.1:0-2000 GCA_031414675.1 Cytophagaceae bacterium | reverse complement strand
TACGCTAAGTGATTCACAAATTGGCACAGAAAAAGTAAAAAGTATAACAACTCAAGGCATAATTTTAAGCCCAGATAAATCGGGATTGGGAGTAGTGAAAACCATTAAGAAAGTGGTTGCCATTCCGTATTACGTATGGTGCAACCGTGGACAGAATCAAATGCAAGTTTGGATTCCAACTCGATTTTCTGAATTTCGGGTTAATTAGAAGAACTTTTAAATTATTCAAATTTAAATAATTGATTTTTATTAGTTTAAATGGTGAAATTTACCTGAATCTTACATATAAATTTCTCTAAATATGATGTAATTGCTTATTTGGGAGAATTTTCTATCTGAAATATTTTATGTGAGAATTTATTAAAATGGATTTGAAAAATTCTATTTTTTTGGGTATTAGTAAAACATTCCTTATTTTTAATTTTGAAGTATCCTTAAACCAAAAGTATTAAAATTTAAAGTTTATTTTGGGTCCAAATTTGAAGACAAAATGCATTTTTTTTGGTTTTTCTGAAATCCTATTTTATGCAATTTTTGTCTATTTTAAGCCTTTTTAACAGTTTTAATTGTCAAATTTATTTCAATCCTAAAAAAATATATGAAACCTATAGTTCAAATTTCTCTAGACCTTACGAATATAGATGAAGCATTAGAAACCGCAGCGATGGCTTTAAGGGCAGGAGTGGATTGGTTGGAGGCTGGAACACCACTAATTCTTGCCGAAGGGCTTCATGGGGTTAGGAAACTTAGAGAGGCATTCCCAAATATACCGATTGTTGCAGATTTAAAAACGATGGACGGTGGCTATTTAGAGGCAGAAATGATGGCAAAAGCCGGAGCAACTCATGTAGTAGTAATGGCGAGAGCTCATGAAGAGACAATTAAAGTGGTAGTTCAAGCTGGTAAAGATTTTGGTATCAAAGTAATGGGTGATAATCTAGGTTGTCCTGATATGGTGGAGGCTGCCAAATGGTTGGAAGATTTAGGATGTGATTTTATTGTACATCACATTGGATACGATGAGCGTCGTGGACTTGCATCTCAAGGACTTAGAATGCCAAGTCCATTAGACCAATTAAGAGAAGTAGTTAATGCTGTAAAAATTCCTGTGCAGGCTGTTGGAGGGCTAAGTTTAGAACAAGCTATTCGTTGTCCTGAATATGGTGCACCTTTGGTGGTTTTAGGAGCCCCTCTTACAATTGATGCCGATTCATTTAAAACTGCTGATGGGGATTTAGAGGCTTCTCTTCGATTAATTTGTGAGCGAATTCATGCCTATGGAGAAGTTTAATTTGATTTAAATGTTGTAAAAAATAACCTAAATAAAATAGTTATAATGAAGTCTCTTGCTGTTGTAAATTTTGCCCCAGAAAAAGGAAGTGTTGAATTGAGAGAAATATTAAGCCCTGAAATTGGCGAAGAAGATGTGTTGTTGGAAGTAGCTAATGTGGGAGTTTGTGGGAGTGATTTGCACCAGTGGACAGCAGATCATAGTTGGCCAGTCAATTATCCTGTAGTGCTTGGTCATGAATTTGGAGGTCATATTGTAGAAATTGGAAAAAGAGTGGAAAAATGGAAAGAAGGCGATAGAGTGGTTAGTGAAACTGCTGCAGTAATTAGCCCTTCAAATCCTTTATGTAGGCAAGGATTATATAATTTAGACCCAACTCGTAAAGGTTTTGGGTATGGAGTAAATGGAGCAATGACTCGTTTTGTAAAAGTACCCGCTAGGTGCCTTCATACTGTTCCTAATAATTTGCCTTTCGAACAGGCTTGTTTAACTGAACCATGCTCTGTGGCATATAATGCTGTCGTAGTAAATTCATCTATTCGACCTGGTGATAGGGTAATTGTAATTGGACCTGGAACTATTGGTATATTATGTGCGGCTATGGCTCGATTATGTGGAGCAAAAGTAGCAATTTTAGGTTTAGAGGTAGATAAAGGACGATTGGAAATTGCGAAACAGTATGGCTGTGAAGTTATCATTGGAGACGCAA
>JANNWE010000058.1:0-2612 GCA_031414675.1 Cytophagaceae bacterium | reverse complement strand
AACCTGCTTTTTGGGCTAAAACTGCTGCTTTTACAAAATCATTTACCAATTCGTCAATTTCCTCATCGGTAAAGGGTAGATTATCTTCACTGACATGGAATTTTTTATCCAATTTTGGGTGATTATAGGCAATTCTGGATTCGAATTTTGTATTATCATTTGGTTTGCAAAATCTACCTGAATGTGTTAGTTGTAAGCCAACCAACAAATCGTCTGATGTTCCAAATTTCTGATGATGTTTCGAAATTACCATTTCAAATAGATTTTTTAGATCTTCAAAATTGGCTTCGTTCATCACTAATTGCTTGGGATTTGCTCGTCCTTCCATCCTTACAGCAACCGCCTCACAACCCCATAAAAGCTTGGCCCCTGAATGTGCAAAGTTTTCCCATCGTTTTATTGTGAACTCTGTAGGTTTACCGTCAGTGGTTCCATCCCAACCTTCCATGGGCAGTATTGATAATCTATTGCCAATGGTTTTTCCAGATTTTAATTTGATGATTTCGTTAAATGGAGAAGTTTCTTTGGGTAATAATTCTTCATCAAAACCCAGATTCACATCGTTTTCTTTTAAATATTTTTCAAAATCAATAGCTGTTTTTATTTGGGCTATTCTGGTATATTTCGGTTTAAATTTTCCAGTCATTGGGGCTTAAAATTATTTAGGCAAACAATTAAAAAAAGTATAGTACGGCTGATTATCAATTATTTTTTGAAGATAAAGAGCTACCTCTCTAGCATGATAATCGCCCCACATGCACGATTCACCATAAGCAATTTTGCTTCCTTCTGGTATATTATCCCAGCCATTCGGTTGATGATAAATGGTATGCAATAAAAGCCCTTGATGATTGGCTTTAGTTGATAGGTAAGGTTCTTCGAAAAGGGTATTCAAAATGGTAAGGCCTGCTTGCCAATATGTTTTTCCAGCTTCATTTTCTCCTTCTTTTTGTAAATAATTGCCTAACCGTAAAAGCCCTTGTGCACCTATTGCCGCCGCGGAGCTATCTACAGGCTCAAAGTCATTGAAAGGATTTGCTTTTTGGTTTAAATAATCTCCCATTTTATGCAAATTTGGGGCACCCGTGTCCCAATAAGGAATTCCACAAATTGGCGTATTTTCAATATAAAAATCACAAGTAGCTTTAGCAGCTTTAATCATCAAGTTTTTTAAATATGTTCTACCTCCCAATACTTCCAATTCTATACCCGAAACCGTTTCTAAAAACTCTAATTGTTCTGCAAAACCGCACATTGCCCAAGCCAATCCGCGAGTCCAAGTGCTGAAGCCAGTATATCCTTGTTGCGAGTTTGGACATCGATAGTTGCCATCTTTTACATTAAAAATGCATTCATGTGCCGTTCGGCCCCAAACATCATACACATCCCGGCCTTCACCATAAAAAACAGAATAGTTGGCAGTTGCTTCTATGTGTTTTAGCGCTCTTTCCAATAAATTTATTTTAATATCCCCTTCACCCTGTGAAATATGTCCCAATTGGTGGCTTATCATTACTGCTCGACAGGAGCGTATTGTATCTACAAATAAAGAGTGTGCGCCATTAAATGAATGTATAAATCCTCCATCATTTATAATGTTAGTCCATCGATTTGCTTGTACAGCACCTGAGATTTTTAGGGCAAGTTCATAAAAATTTTGTTCCCATTCATTCTGGGGAATTTTTTTTTCTAGCATTAACCTCAGAAGATTTCCATACGTACTTACGTTGTTGAAACCATGATCATGTACGCCAATATGGCTAACATGTGGAGCCATTTTTTCTATGGTCTTTTTTCGGCCAATTTCTAGGAATTGCTCCTCATTAGTTGCGTCAAATTGTAGGATAGCTGAACCATATTGAAACCCTTGTGTCCATTCTGTCCATCCTCTGGTAGTATATTTTCCGTTTTTGGTAAATACGGGAGATCCATTTGTTTCATCATATTCTGATTGGATAGCTAGGATTTTTTCTCCAGAAAGTTTCCAAAATCTTTTCAATTTTTGATTTAAATCATCAGGTTTGAGGCTATAATTTATTTGTATCATTTAAGGTAGAAAAAGAGATTAATAAAAAAAATACTAGACAATGAAACTTAAATTTACATGTATTTCAAAAACAATAAAAAGCTAAAAGACAGAAAAGTAAAAATTAAATTGGAATTTGAAGTAAAAGTATTATTTCATGCAGGTACTTACAAATAAGGCAAAATGTTTTTTTTATGTTTTGGCCAATTCTTTTACTGCAAAAATAAAGCTATCCAATTCTTCTTTGGTGGTGTAAATATTGGGAGATATTCTACATCCAAATACATTTTGGCCGTTTATTCCTACAGTCCAAATTTTGTAATTAGACAAAAGTTTTTCGGCCATCTTTATAGATGTCATATTTTTGAGGCCTATGTTCCCAATTCCACAGGCCCTATTGGGTTCAAAAGGGGTATTTATAACTACATTTGGCGTGTCTTTAAGCGCATCCATCCAGTACTTTCGAATATAATTCATTCGAGCTTGTTTTTTCTGGATTCCAATTTTATTTAAGTAATCAATAGCATTTATAATACTAATATCGGTATGCGCAGCTGGAGTTCCGGTGTGATTTAACTTTCTAATA
>JANNWE010000057.1:0-6920 GCA_031414675.1 Cytophagaceae bacterium | reverse complement strand
TACAAATTGCATGATGTGTGGCGTCAAAAAGAGCTGGGTACTTTTAAAGATTCATTTAAAACAGAAATTCGTCACCATGGAGTGCTTATGTTACGAATGCGTATTGAGTTATAAGAACTACCACCTTTGGAGACAGCTTTTTACCATCGGCTGTTAATAACAATATTTTTCTAGCGAGAGTGTAAGAGTGAACATTTAGTGCAAAAAGTGCTATTTAAAGTACACGTTCCTCATATTTATTTTTAATAAGTAAATAACTTATCACTTTCCATCGACAACTTGACTAAAACTGTTGGCAAGGCAAATTCGGCAGGTTTTCCTAGTAGATCTGTGGCAGACATTCCCCTTGCTTTTGACGAATTGCCAGATAAATAGAATTTCCCACCTCCTTTTACAATCGCATCAAAATGATCACGTAATTTGCCTGTTCCTAAGCCCACAACGGAATTTAGTTGCTGGTCTTGCAAAAGTTTGACAGCATCACCCGCCAAAAACAAATTGACTGTATGCCCTTCTTCGATGGCGGTTTTTGCCACCAAGAATGCCAAAGCAGCTTTGGTAGAATCTTTCGGACTTGTGGTAATATGAATTAAGAATTTCATTTTTTGAGTTGTTTGAGCTTGGGAAATTTGTCCTACTGACACTAAAAATAATAGGGTGATAAATAGATTTTTCATGGTTTTTTTGTTTAAATTTTTCTAAAATAAGCCTGTTTAATTATAGAAATACGCCGATAATTTGTTTTGTGTTATTTTTCCAATTGAAAAAACCGAGCGGCATTATTATAAAATATATCTTCTTTTTGTTGCATTGTTAAGAAGTCGGCGGTCTTGATATTCTCTACCGAAGTTTTTATTGATTGAGGCCAAATCATTTGGTCTGAGCCATACATGACTCGGTCGGCAAAACCCGCTTCCACGATTCTTCTTAAATAACTATGAAACTCTGCCTTCGGAATAAACCAATTGATTACCGCCACATCAACATACACTTGAGGGTGGGCATATAGCAAGGCAATAATATCATCAAGATAAGGCCAGCCAGCGTGCATCACATATATTTTTAGGTTTGGATGCTTAATAAGCACATCTTCAAGCAAAATAGCCTTGCTTAAATTCATTTTATAATTTTTAGAATCTAAATAGGCCGCCCCTGGAGGCCCAAGACCAATATGCATTCCAATCGGAATTTTCAGTTCTTCTGCAAGGCTGTAATATTTGTCTAATTGGGCATCATTTGGAGCGAAGCCGCTGTATTGGGGCGAAAACTCCGCCATCACTTTGTATTTCCCTGCCAAAAACCATTTACGCAAGGAATCAATTGATTCCCCCACCCCCCCAATTGCGGGAATAATTTTATTTGGTTCTCGCTTTGCGAATGCAAGGGCATTATTTCCGTCTGTAATGACTTTAACAAAATTGTATTTTTCTATGTACCAAAAAGTTGAATCAATGAAGGTTTTTTCATCTTTTTGTGCAACAAATTCTTTTCTGTTCCAAGCCACTTTGTTTGGTTCTCCCCACCAGTCAGAATGCAAATGAACATCAATAATTTTATATTGTTTGTCATCCATTTCATCTTTTTGAGGGTTACAGGAAAACAAAATGGAACAAAACGTTGCGCACAAAAGTGTTTTTAATAATTTTTTTTTCATGGTTTTTCGTGTTCTATTTAGTAAAAATAAGAGAAATATTCAATATATTCATATTTAATAAAAGATTAAGAATTAACTTTTTATCTACCTCCTTGCCTCATGGATACAGACTTTTTATAAAAGATATATTATCTTCGATAAGCCAGTAGTCAGATTTTAACTAATTACGGCCTCTATTAAACTTTGATTTCGACATTGACGACATCAGACACAATATTAAAATTCAAAGTAAGTTGTTCATCTTTGACCACTATGGCACTATAAATTTCAATATCAGTAAAAATAGTGGCAGCGAGTAGGCGAGTTTGGGGCATGGGTTTGTGATTTTTAAAATTTAAAAATATTGCACAAACATTAATTTCTTCATTACGTTGAAAGAATTAATAATAATTACTTAACTGATGTTACTAAAAGTCAAATTGGAATTGAATTCCGACATTTTGTTTTCTTAGTTCCAGAAATGCGACGGCCATAGCAACTGTGTATAATTTTGATTTGAGTTTAAAGTGATTGAATCCTTTTTCATTCTTATGAGTTCAAGCTTATAATAACCAATTAATGACATAAATAAGTGATTGGATTGTGTTTTAATGGTTCTTTTAGGTGATTTTGCTAATGAAGAGTTGTTTTTCAGTGACTTGTGATACTCTTCAACCTTCCATTGTTTTTGATAAAGGCTGATAATTTCTTGATAAATTGGCGTCAAATCGCTACAAAACAAATACAGAACAGCTGTTGAATTGTTTTAATTGACATATTCTTCTTTTGATAAAGTGACAGCGAAAGGTATTTTTTCCATGAACACTTCAAGACAGTCGCGCGGTGCCAGTTTAAGCCATTCAATCGGCAAATATTTTTCATTATTTTTATCTTCAAGACTTCGTGCTATTGTTCGATTGGTTTTTAAGGGCATTATAAAATCTTTGCCTTCTTGCTTTATAAACTTCATGTTTTCAGCACTTCCAAACCAAATGTCATTTATTACCCATTTAAATTTTAATTCGTTCTTTAGGCCTGAGCTAAGCAATCTCTCATTCGCTCATTTTTGCTCATTTTGCTTTGTCTTTTACCATTTGGATCTATTAAGTCTTTATTAATCAGTTCCTAACAAAATGGAATGGCAGCGTTTTCTCTTCCAACGTAAAGGCCTGTTAATAGGCCAATGCTCTTAATTGACCTACTTTTGGAATGGTCATAGTGCCAATAAACCGATTCCCTTCCATCCATATAAGGCTTTTCGTAAATCGAATCATCAAAAACTAATACCCCATCGGTTTCTTCAATTTCTTTAACAGTTAATTTGACCATGGTCCATAATTCTTTACTGCCAAAATCATTATTAGCAAAAACCGAGTAAACTTATCATGGCTGATTCTTTTGCAAAGCATCTTTGATAATTGAGTGCAACTCGTCTGACAAGTTGAACTTATCAAAATATCAGTATATAAATCCATCATTTCTTTATCCATGACAGTTTATTTCAAAGTTACTATTTTTTTTGACTATTTTAGATTTAGATTAACATCATTAAATAAGAAAAAAAAAACACGGAGAAATAACGTAAAAAGACCGACTTTTGTACTGTACCTTTAGTTCAATAGCTAAAAATTTCTTTCTCGTTTTTGGGCAAGCAAGGTGTTGTATAACAGTACAAGCCCAATTGTGAACAAAACAGCTAACGACAAAACAGAAGTCCGTTGAGATCCATTAAATAGCTCTGTAATAAATCCAAAACCAAACAAACCAATTACGATTGCCAACTTTTCTGTAACATCATAAAAACTAAAAAAGGAGGCTGTATCCTTAGTTTCAGGCATTAGTTTAGCAAAAGTGCTTCTACTTAAAGACTGAATACCACCCATTACAAAGCCTACGAAAATTGCCAAAACATAAAATTGGTTTACATCACCACGTGGAAGGGTATAGCCAAAATAGCAAAGGCCAATCCAAAAGGCAACAACAAACATCAGGGTTTTAATATTACCGATTCTAGCACTTAATTTTGCCATCATTAGGGCTCCTGGTATAGCCACAAGTTGAATTAATAAAATAGCGGTAATCAGATTATTCACCGGTATTGCTAATTCACTT
This sequence comes from Cytophagaceae bacterium, assembly GCA_031414675.1. Classification (GTDB taxonomy): domain Bacteria; phylum Bacteroidota; class Bacteroidia; order Cytophagales; family Spirosomataceae; genus Leadbetterella. The sequence continues at coordinate 3,175 of JANNWE010000057.1, read as the reverse complement.
TTTCCGTAAAGACTAGCTGACAGCATGATAGTTTGTACTCCCATATTATAAAAAAAGAAAGCAATCAGAAATCGTTTAAGAACTGGCAAATTCATCACTGCAAACCACACTTTTTTTAGTTCAAAGAAACCATTAGCCAAAACATTGTACTTTAATTTTCTTTCTTTTTTGGGAGAGATTGGTAAAACTGCCAATGGATATTGAGCAAAACCTAACCACCAAACACCAACCAATAGAAAAGATAACCGTAGAGCTTCGCCAGTTGAAATGCCAAACCACTCTTTTTTGAATAAAAGGACAAAGCAAATTAATTGTAAAAGGACACTACCAATATAACCTAAAGTAAAACCACGAGCACTTATACGGTCATGTTCTTTGGGCTCGGCAATTTCTGGCAAATATGAATTATAAAAAACCATACTACCCCAAAAACCAATGCAAGCCAATATCATAAATACGATACCAATTTCTAAATTGTTGGCCTTAAAAAAGTATAGAAAACTACAGGATACGCTACCCATTGTTGCAAAAAATCGCATAAATAGTCTCTTATTTCCTTTATAATCCGCAATAGCTGATAGTATTGGAGATAAAAGAGCAACAACTAAAAAAGCGACACCAAGAGCGTAATTATATAATGCCGTGTTTATAAAATCATGGCCTAAAAAGTTTACAATGCCTTTGTCATTTTCGCCTCTTGTAACACTTTCATAATATGCAGGGTACATAGTGGAAACAATTACTAAATTATAAACACTATTTGCCCAGTCGTACATACACCAAGCGTTTACTATTTTTTTATTTCCATTTTCCATTTTTTATAAATTTAAATTCGCAAGTTTATTATTTATAGAGAGTTATTTTTTAGAAGATTTGACAAGCTCCCTTCAAAATTTTATTTCCTATCCAAACTCAATCGATAAAGCAAAACTGTTTGAAATATCAAACCATTAGAAAAGTTTGTATTAAGTTGCTGTCTTTTATCGCCAATAAATATGGCGGGGAGGCCAAAGGAAACCTTATCATTTTTGTCATAGACTTCGTAGGTTCTACCAAAAGATTGACCGATTTTTGTTTGAATACTTATGCTTTTTGTCAAGTTGAATCTCAAATAACCATACAATTCATTTGTAGATTTTGCCACGTAAGTACTTTTATTTGAGGTTATTACATCTGAAAGATGGTATGACCTAATTTGGCCATTAAAATTGACTCCAATATTTAAAAACGGTAATATTTTATAATTTGCGTCAACTTGGAGTGGAAGTAAAATATTAGTTTCAAACTTTTTCGATGGGCTTAAATAATACATCCCAAGTATTGGAACAAAAAATGGACCGAACAAATCTGAATTTGCATACAAACCAAGTTTATAATTTTTATTTTCATGCTTTTTTATTCTGAATAATGCTATTGTTCCTAGCTGAAAGTCCTCATCTTCAATTGAATCATAATCTGATGCGATTTTGGGAAGTAAGACAGCGGTCAATGTCAAGTTTTCGTTTAGTTCCTTGCTAATGCCGACCTTGATAGTAGTTGAACCAAAATGTTTAATTTTTTTTTCTGCAAATAGTTTTGTTTCAATATTTTCATAGATTAGGCCACTGAGTACAGAAAGTTTGTTGTTAATTTTAATTGGTATAGTTAAGTCAACTAAAATTTCATTCAGCTTTGATTTTGACTGACTTCCATCAAAAGTATTTGATGTTGTTGTACTTGCATTCACTTTTAACAAATCGATATAGTTTTGTGAAAAAACACAAAAACGGCATATCAATATTGTCATTAATAAAAAGAATTTTTTCATAATTTTTAAATTGTTTAAAGTAAAAAAACCAGAAATTGAATAGTGTTTCTAAAGATTTACTTTTCCACCCTTTTTAAATCCAGGTCGTGAAAGTCAAAACTAAAATCAATATTGGGTGAAATACCTTTCATTTTTATGGATCGTGCTTTACCATTCTCGTCTAAAGAAAACATAGCTAAGGCATCACAATTCATGGCTTGATATTCCCATTTTATAGCAAAAGAATTGGCGTTATAAAAAGCCAAAGGCCCATTTAATTTTGGAGAGCGAAGGCATTTTATCCATAGTTGTTTGTCCTTCATAAATACTTCCACTTTTCCAAACCAAGAGTCTTCATAGATCCCGACATAGTCTTCATTCTTGATAGGTATATTTTTTGCGGTCTCAACTTTTGCCCAAACTTTATTGGTTATTTCATCCCCAGTATCTTTTCCTTGATTCATACGGGCTGCATATTTGTCTATCCATCCAAAATCGTCTAAACCTAAATAACTGTCAGCAATTGTATTGGAAATCGAAGAAAAAAGTCCAGCTCCACCATTTTCGGTATTCGTTAAAATTACGATTCCTATATTCAAATCGGGATACATGGTCACAATAGAAAGCATTCCCGTTAAACCGCCAGTATGTGATACTTTAAAATTCCCTTTCGCATCTGATAAATCCCATCCTAATCCATAGCCGTTGAAATGAGAATTGTATCTTGGATTAAGATTAGTCGGCAAAACAGTATGTAACTTCCACATTTCATTGTGGTTTTTTAAAGAAAATAGCGAAGATTTCAATTCACTTCCATATTTACCTTTATTCAAACGCACAATCATCCATTTGCTCATATCTGCTACATTTGAGTAAATACCTCCAGCTGCACTGCCCATCCCAATATCGTAAGCATCAATTATTTTTATAGTTCCAGATTCGGATGAATGTGATATTGAAAGGTTACTTCTATCTTTTAACAAACTTCCAACAAACGTTTTATTCATTTGCAAGGGTTCAATAATTCTTTTTTGAACAAACGCCTCATAACTCATGCCGCTAGCCCTAGCAATTACTTCTCCCGCAACTATATACAGTAAATTATCATAATCAAATTTTGTTCTAAAAGCCGAAACAGGTTTAAAATGTTGAAAGCTGGTCAACACATCTTTAATGGTAAAGTTTGAACCATCTGGAAAAAACATCAAATCTCCAACCCCTAGTCCAAGACCACTGCGATGCGTTAATAAATCCTGTATGTTAAAATTCTCGGTTACATACTCATTGTACATTTTAAATTCGGGGAGATGATCTTTTACTTTATCCGTCCACTTTAATTTTCCTTCCTCTTCTAAAATAGCCAATGCCGCAGTGGTGAACGCTTTACTA
>JANNWE010000056.1:0-1892 GCA_031414675.1 Cytophagaceae bacterium | reverse complement strand
AGAAAATCTAATATCTGAAAAAGAGCCTATCAATAAAAGAAGCTTATTGGATTTACATCGATTAATTTTTCTAAAAGAAAGGGTTGTGGGGGCAAATATTCTGAACCTCCTATTCTAACTGGTAATTTTCTATATTTTCCTGCATTTTCAGAATCAACACTTTTCAAAACCAATCGATGTAAATCCAATAAGCTTCTTTTATTGATAGGCTCTTTTTCAGATATTAGATTTTCTAAAAAACCTACCGCTTCTGAATGATTAATTGCTTCTAAATGCTCCTTCATGCTTTTTCCACTTATGGTAACTCCTTCATTTACTACCAAGTGTGTTTCTTTTAAAGAAAGTGTATTCCCTTCTATTCTGTTGCTATCAAAAGTATATTTTAAACTAAAATACTCTTTCATTTTAGCTATTTGAGTTTTATTCAAAGGGCGATTTTCTTGCCACTTTGTTTTCAAAGAATCAATCTTTTTTAATTTGGATTTTATTGCCTCATCAATTTCTGGTATTTCAAATACATTTTTGGATGTTAAATACTCCACTCTTGTTTCTGCCACCAAAAACAACTCTCCAATATTTATTTCATATTTAACTAATTCAACAATTTTTGCAATTAAATATTCTTTTTTAATCTCCGCATAAGGGATTTGATAGGCATTAGAAAGTGCTAAAAGATGGTTATCAGAAGGATTTCTTTTTCCTGATTCATATTTAGAAAGCAAAGCTTGATCAATGCCTGAAATCGCAGATATTTCCTGAATTTTAAACCCAAGTATATTTCTTTTATTTTTTAAGAGAACTGAAATCATTTTTGACACATAATTACATGACAAAATTAGTCATATTTCTTAAGCATAAAAACAATTTCCTCTCTTTTTTAAATTATTTTCTCAAATGGTAACTTTACTTTTGAAAAAGCTCTAATTCCTTGATGGGAAAGAGTAGAACCAAATCCTGAATTTTTCCTGCCAGTCCATGGTAAAGCGGCACTTACGCGGTCACAACAATTCCAATATCCTGAACCAGAATCAATTTTAGCCAAAATACTTTCGGCTCTGTGTGGAGAGGAAGAATATACAGCTGCTGTTAATCCATAAGTTGTGTTATTCATTAGATTTATCGCTTCTTCATCACTTTCAACCTTCATAATGCCAATTATAGGTCCAAAACTCTCTTCTTGCATTACTTTCATATCATTCTTAACATTTAAAAGGACGGTTGGTTGGAAATAATACCCTAAAATATCCATTTTTTCCCCACCTATCTCACAAATAGCACCATTTGATAGGGCATCTTCTACTTGCATTTCTAAAACTTCCAATTGTTCTTTTCTTGTTAACACAGAAATATAAACGCCATCCTCTAAAGGATTACCAATTTTCATGGATTTTACCTCTTTAATAAATTCATAAACAAATTCTTCATAAATGTCCTTTTGCACATAAATTCGTTCTACAGAACAGCAACTTTGACCATTATTGTAAAATGCACCATCTGCAATTCCTAATGCTGCATCTTTTACATTCGAAACATCATTGGTAACATATACAGGGTCTTTCCCGCCTAATTCTAATTGACATGGGACCAACTTATGTGCTATTTTTTCATAAATATACTTTCCTGTTTTATAAGAGCCAGTAAAGTAGAATCCATTAAATGGCATTTCTAATAATGCCTCTCCAATAGCTCCTTTTCCAATTGCAACTTGAAATACTTCTTTTGGCACCCCTGCCAATTTAAGATACTTTTCAATTTCTAATCCCGTTAATGTGGCATATTCAGAAGGTTTATACATAACTGAATTTCCAGCTAAAAGAGCAGGAATAAAAATGTTAAAACCTACATTATAAGGATAATTCCAAGCAGAAATATTACAAATTACACCCAAAGGT
>JANNWE010000055.1:0-2136 GCA_031414675.1 Cytophagaceae bacterium | reverse complement strand
ATGAAATCCTTTTTCAAGAAACGGCTATTCTTACCAATTCGACTACTTCAAAAATGGTATTGTTTGATGTTTTAAAGCCAGATATTTTGCTAAGAATTGAGGATTTAAGTCAAAAAAAGACTTTAAATATAATTAGATGGTAGAGCTTATTCATAATAGTTTTTTTTGAACAAAAGCGGTTAATTAGATTCTACTACCCAGCCTTTAATGGCTAAGTCGTGTAGGTTCTGTTTTTTGTCATTAAACAAACAAATTAGCCATAAAAATATAAAAATATTTCCTGTAATATACTTTATTATAGTACGAAATAATGCCTCCAAAAAGCTCAATGAATTGCCATTTAATGAAACTACTTTGATATTCATAATTGCTTTCCCAAGGGTGGCTTGTTTTGAAGAACTTAGCATAAAAATTTCATAGAAAAAGCCAAAAACGAATATTCCAACAAATATTATCAAGAAAACGAGAAAAATGCTAATGCCTAAAAACACTCCTTTTACCAAATCTTCCCCAAATTGAAAGTCATCTAGCCCTGTTGCTCCACTAAAGCCACCAAAGGGCTGAAGCAAGATAAAACACAAAAGGAAAGAACCAATAATAACTACAAAAATGTCAATAATAAAGGCTAAAAATCGTTTTCCTAGCCCTGCTGGAGAATAATTTTCCATGATTTTTTCAAATTCAATATTATTTCGCAAGAAAGATAGAAAATGGAAGAATCGCAAAATAATTTGACGCTTTCGAAAAACGCAATTAGAAAATTATGTGTTTTTAATAGAAAAAGTGAAACAATAATCTCAGCGTATCCCGAATAAAAAAGGTTTACATTAGATAATGTGTTAGGAATATGAAATTGGAAATCTAGCTTCTTAAAATATTAATACTATTAGAAGGTGAATTTACTTTCTTTCGAAAATAAAATAAGTCCCACCATCTCTAGAAGGGATATTATCTTTTTTGAACGTACCTAATAAAAGTCTGCCCTTGTCGATTTTTAATTCTTTAACTGAATTTAGCATATCGAAATAACCTTTTTCACATTGCATAAATTCTTCTGGCCCGGCCATTAAAGTGCTTGAGATTTGGACAATTTTAATAAAATGTATGCCTAATTTATCGTCTGTAGATTCTATTCTAAAAGAGCCAAAATAAGTATTGACAACAGATTGGCCACTTATAGCGTATGAATTATTTTTCTCTTTTTTAATTTCAATTGTAATTTCTTTAGAATTCTTAACTGCATAGCCGCAAGGAGTATCTATTGCATCGCCTAAAAACTTACTTTTTAATACCCAATTTCCTAGAATTTCATTTTCCAAATTAGTTGCTACCTCTACATTTGAACAGGAGTTGAAGCTCATAATTTGAAAAAGAGAGGTAATAAAAATATATTTTAGCATAGGTACATATTTGTTGTAATAGAGAGACTCAAAAGCTAAACATTAGGTTGTAATTTATTTTAAAAAAGCTCCAATTCCATTTCTTTCGGGATAGATAACTTTTCCGTTTTCAATTTTTACCCCTTCCGCTGGGTCATTAGAAATAAGCATAGCCCCGTCCATATCTACATAATCAAGCAATGGAAGTAGCTGAGCGATAGCCGAAATTCCAATGCTGCTTTCGGTCATGCAACCCATCATTACTTTAAGTTGGTTTTCTCTTGCATTTTTAATCATTCTTAAAGCCGGGGTAATACCGCCACATTTTGCTAATTTTATATTTATACCATTAAAATGTCCTATGCATTTTTCCACATCAAGCTCAGTAATACAACTTTCGTCTGCAATTATCGGTAATTTGCAATGTTTCATTACTTCTTTCATCCCTTCAAAATTATCGGAAGTTAAGGGTTGTTCTATAAATTCAACTCCTAATTTTGCTAATTCTAAAGAGTTATTGATGGTTTCTTCCACACTCCAACCGCAGTTAGCATCTACTCTAAATACTGCTGAAGTTTCTTTTCTTAATGCTTTTACAATTTCAATATCTTCTTTGGTGCCCAACTTAATTTTATAAATAGGAAAGTCAAACTCTTTCATTTTGGTAATCATGATCGAAATCTCATCGATACCTATCGTATAGTCTGAAAAAGGCACATTTTTAATATTTAGACCTAACATTTTATATACTGGTTTC
>JANNWE010000054.1:0-2819 GCA_031414675.1 Cytophagaceae bacterium | reverse complement strand
CTGGAATTCTAATCATAAATGCATTAAACCCTTCTGTAGTTCCTAAATGATAATTTGCGGTAATACTATCCGTTGGTGAATATCTAAAATTTTGATTAAACCAACCATAACCATATCTTGCAGGCTTTATTCCTGGAGTAAACATTTCTTTGGTTAATTCTTTATTCAATAAAGTGTTATTCGTAATAGCTAAATGAAATTTAAAGAGGTCTTCAACAGTTGTGTAAATGTCTCCTGTTCCCATTGTATTGGATTGGTCTCTAAAATCTGCACTTAAAAAATTGCCAAAACCATAGTCATAACCCGATGCCCTTTTAGAAACTATTTGAGTGTGCAAATAGGAGCCACTGCTTGTCATACCACATTTGCTAAATATTTCATCGTTCATTGCTTGAGAATAGGTTTTACCTGTTACCTTTTCTATAATACACCCTAGGGTAAAATATCCCCAACTGCTATACATATAACGAGTGCCAGGTATAAAAGCCAGAGAGGAGTCATAATATATTTTCAAATAGTCTTCCCTAATAAAACTCTGTCTACTAATTCGAGGAAAAAAATCTTTAATAATATCGTAATTGGGTATTCCTGAGGTATGGTTTAGGAGTTGTCTGATGGTAACTTTAGCTGCTGGTTTGTTTTTAAATTCAGGTATATAATCTTCGATTGATTTATCTAAACTTACTAGCCGTTTTTGTACAAGTATCAACGTTAAAGTGGCTGTAATTGGCTTAGAAATTGAACCAATCATAAATTTAGTATCCGTAGTATTAGGAATATTCCATTCTCTATTGGCTAAACCAAATGCGTCTTTGTAAATTATTTTTCCTTTTTCGGCTACCAAAACTGCACCATCAAACATATTATATTTGTGGTAAGTTTTCATTATTTCAGACAGCTTTTCTTTTTTACTTTGTGCAAGTAAAGTCGGTCCTAATAAAATGAAACTAATAAAAAAAATAACTTTCTTAAAATGCATATTTTTTTGTTAATTGAAATGTTTGTAATAAAGTTTCGAACAACGAACAGGTATTGCTGCATGTAGGATATTTTATGCCCTCTCTACAGGTACTATTGCCCACTTTTGATTTATAATTGAAGTAAAAACTAATCCTAAATAGTTAATTTCTAGCCAAAAATTCAGCTCAAAGCATGACGAACCAAATTGCTCGAAGGTCATATCTTAATGGCAGTTATATCTTTTTTAGCGGCTCGTGCTTCTTTTACAATCCATTGTCACTTTATTCTTTGAGACTGTAATTATACTACTCTTTTTCAGCCACAATATATATTTGGTGGTCCCCAAGCTTATATTCTTCTTTCAATGTCGATCCATACGTGTAAACAGTATTTAATCCGAATGATTTTAAAAGTCGCATTATTTCTCCCAAGGTATATACATAATGTTTAAAGCGATGCTCCTCTTTCTTGTTGTCTTTCGTATATAAGAGGGTGCTTATCATGTAACTTCCATTCGAAATATACGTATTTGAGACTTCCATGGTTATATTGTCAACTGTATATTTGTTGTTTTTAGAATAATTGAAGAAATTAGGCAATATGCTCTCCGCCACCATGCCTGAATTGATGATAAACTTTGACCCCGTCTCGAGCACCGATGAAACCTTTTCTACAAAGGATTTCATCTTATTGATATTAAAATAACCAAAGCTGTTTCCTAAACAAATGGCACCCGAAAACTTTTCATCCAGTTGAACATTAAGAATGTCTGCGTGTATAGTTTTTATTTTCAATTTCTCAGCAGTTATTCTATTATTTAAACTTTTTATAAAAGTCTCGGAAATGTCAATTCCGGTTAGCATGTATCCTCGTTTTGACAATTCAATTGCATGTCTGCCAAATCCACACGGTATGTCAAGTATACGGCAACCTTGCTGCAACTTCAACTCACTTACTAAAAAGTCAACTTCCTGAATTGTTACGCTATCAGGAATAACCTTTTCCCAGATTTCACAATTAATTCCCTGAAAAAAGTCTTCATACCAATTATCATCAATTTCCATTGCCATTACTTTTTGTTTACAAATATTTAGCGTAATCCAACAACTTGACCGTTGATGGTATGGGTATTACTTAAAGCGGGGATTTGTAAGACTAATGTTTAATATAATTTTTAATCTTTACCTTGCACACCTTTTCAATCTAAACCCCTCAACGCCGCTTTTTGTAATACCTTTTTGACGGCAGCCTATTCGAAATTATATTTATTTATATTTTACAAATGAGATTTTAGTTTGTCTGTTTTTAGGATCTTGTAAACCATGTAAAATACGATCAGTCCTACAGCTGAAAATATTATATCCCAAAAATCAAAAGTTTTCGAGCTTCCAAATGTGGGTCTGTATTCCTCGAAAATCAAAAAAATGAGTGTAGCCAACATTAAATATTTTATTTTCAAATCGAATTTTTTGACTCTATCTATCGCTACCATTTCATACTTATAAAGGAATAACATGGGAATCATTAAACCTGCCAAAAAACTAGGGTAAATATCCAAAAAAAAACTAATAAAATCATTTTGGATATTTAATTCACGTAAATAAAATTTTACGATTGCGAATATAAACACTCCGGAAAGTGTAATTATTTTTGGCAATTGATATACATACTTCATTTCTTTTTACTTTTCTGACTGAGTCGGTTTATAAAAATTTAAATTTATTATTAGTCCAATACTACAATTAAATGGAGAGGACTCATAGTATTTAGAATTAAATCCTGTCACGGGGATTGTCGAGCTAAATTGTCCTGAAATTTTAAAATATTTAAGAAAGTTGTACCGTAGTGTTGCAGCTATG
>JANNWE010000053.1:0-12889 GCA_031414675.1 Cytophagaceae bacterium | reverse complement strand
TGGAGGGCCACAAGGAATTCTAAATGTTAGCTTTATTGAGGACGTAAAATTAAGCACTTCCGCATTTGATGCGAAATATGATAACGCCTTAAGTTCTGTTTTTCAATTTAAACAAAAAAATGGTAATCCAAATAATCTACAAGGTAATTTAAGGTTAAGTGCTACAGAACTCGCCACAACTTTTGAAGGTCCTATTTCTAAAAAAACCACTTTTTTGGCTTCTGCCAGAAGATCTTATTTGCAATTGTTGTTTAAGGCTATTGACTTACCAATAAGACCAAATTACTGGGATTTTCAAACGAAAATTAATCACCAATTAAATAAAAAAACCACGTTAACATTTATTGGTTTAGGAGCAATAGATGAATTTAGCTTTGCCGTGCCAGAAAACTACTCTGCTGAAAAAGCTGCCACTATAAATTCTGCCCCTTCTGTAAATCAATGGAATTACACTGTAGGCTTATCTTTAAAAAGACTTGTAAAAAATGGATATTTCAACATTGCTTTAAGCCGAAATATGTTGGATAACAATATTGTTAAGTATGAAGACAATGAAAAAAAAGGAAATTCTCCAAAGACATTAAATTTAAATTCTCAAGAAGCTGAGAACAAATTACGCTTTGATATGAACAAAACTTTAGGAGCTTGGAAAGTGACATATGGAGGTATGGCTCAACTAGTTAACTACACCAATCAAACTTATAATCTGATTCGAAAAAAAGTAGTTGACAAAAATGGAAAAATTATTCAACCTGAGCTTTCTGTTAATTTTGAAAGTCCATTAAATCCTTTTTATAAATTTGGTGCTTTCACTCAAATTGGAAAAAGGTTCTTAAATAATAATCTAGGCCTTAGTGCGGGGATAAGAACAGATGTAAATACCTTTACAGAAACTGGCTTAAATACAATAAAAACACTTTCACCAAGAGTATCTCTAAGTTACTTTTTAAATAGTAAATGGTCTGCAAATGCTTCCATTGGAAGATATTCAAAACTTCCTCCTTATACCATTTTGGGGTTTGCAAATTCTCAAAACAGCTTAATTAACAAAAATGCTGAGTACCAAATAAGTAATCATTTTGTAGGAGGATTGGAATATTTACCTAATGAAAGTCTAAGATTTACTTTGGAAGGCTTTTATAAAAGATATAATAATATGCCCGTATCTAAACAGAGCGGTATCTCTTTGGCGAATTTAGGAACAGATTTCAATGTGCTAGGAAACGAAGAAGTACAGTTTATGGGAAAAGGAAAAACGTATGGATTAGAATTTTTTGCTCAGAAAAAACTTACAAAAAGATTTTTTGGAATTCTTTCCTACACTTATTACAGAAGCTTGTTTTCTGGATTAAATGAAAAGTTAATAGCTAGTAGCTGGGACAATAGGCATTTATTAAGTTTGGCATGGGGTTATAAATTCAATAAAAACTGGGAATTGGGATTAAGATTTAGAGCTCAAGGTGGAGCTCCATATTCACCAATAGATGAAAATGCTTCGAGACTTAATTTTTCAACACAGGGTACTACTATTTATGATTTTAGCAGATTAAATACCCAAAGGTTGGGGGGGTTCCACAGCAGTGATGTAAGAATTGATAAAAAATTAAATTTCAAGAAAACCACATTAGATCTTTATTTAGATGTAACAAATTGGTATGCGGCAAAAAATCCAACTATTCCTGAGTTTTCTTTAAAAAGATCAAAAACTGATGCAATCTTTGAAACCACAGATAAGAAACCTTTAAGTACAGATGCATCTAATGGCATTCCTGTTATTTTAAGAGATGCTTCAGCTTTAGTTACACCTACCATTGGTTTTATATGGGAATTCTAATAGTTTTTTAACTGCTATATATTATTATCTATCAATAAAATTTAAGTCCATTTGAAATTACTTTTTATTTCTACTTTGAACCTAATATCGCTTGCGAAAAATCATCAATAAGATCATCTATATCTTCTAATCCTACTGAAACTCTAATAGATCCTTCAAAAATCCCTAAAAGTTGTTTATCTTCTTTTGAAACTTTTGAATGGGTAGTAGTATCAGGATTAGTAACAGTAGTTCTACTATCACCAAGGTTTGAGGTTAAGGAAGCTATTGTTAAAAGCTTTGAAAATCGAATCACCCTATCAAATCCACCTTCCAATTCGAAAGTTATCAATGCTCCACCTGCCAACATTTGTTTTTTTGCAAGTTCAAATTGAGGATGTGATGGTAAAAACGGGTAATTCACGGATTTTACACCTTTTAATTTTTCTATAGCTTTTGCTAGCTTTTCAGCATTTTCACAATGTTTTAAAACTCTTAAAGCTAAGGTTTCAAGGCTCTTAGTCAATATCCAAGCATTAAATGGAGACATGGATGGTCCAGTTTGCCTGCAAAAAAATCGAACTTTCTCAATCAAATCTTTAGTTCCAACTATTACTCCACCAAGTACTCGACCTTGGCCATCCATAAACTTAGTGGCAGAATGAATAATTAAATTAGCTCCAAATTCTGCAGGGATTTGGAGTATTGGAGTCGCAAAGCAATTATCTACACAATAAATTAAATTATGTTTTTTTGTTAATTCACCTACCATCTGTAAATCCACCAACTCTAAACCAGGATTTGAGGGAGTTTCTAAATAAATCATTTTGGTATTGGGCAATATTGCGGCTTCCCAAACTTCTTTAGGTTCATTAGCATTGATATATGTATGAGATATTCCCCATTTAGGCAAAATCTGGGTAATAATTTGGTGTGCAGAACCAAACAAAGCTTTTGACGAAATAATGTGATCTCCAGTTTCCAAATTAGCTGCAAATCCAGCAAAAACGGCCGCCATACCGGTGGCAGTTGCAATACCATCTTCGCAATCTTCTAGCATACATACTTTATCTACAAATTCTTGTACCGTAGGATTAGAAAATCTTGAGTAAATATTTCCTTCTAATGTATTGTCAAACAAGTCTTTGCCCATTTGGGCATCTTCAAAGCAAAAACTACTAGTTAAATATAAAGGAGTAGAGTGTTCTCTAAATTGAGATCTTTCTGTTTGAATTTTTATTAATTTAGTTTGTTTTTTCATTTTAAAAATTAAAAAATATCATTCTTATAATTAGTTATCCAATCTTTTTGAAAGCCACCAATTTTTTCAAAAAATGGAACAAAATACTTTTTCATATCTTCTTTAAAATCACCAGAAGGCATAAATGGATCGGCTACTAAGACAGTTCTTTCGGGCAAATCAAAGCCAACCATTATTATAGGGATATTTGCCCCACTTGCCATAAAATAGAATCCAGTTCTTAGTTTTTCTACATTTTTTCGAGTTCCTTCAGGTGCTAAAGCAAAAAGCATATCTGATGAACTTTTTACTGCTTTGACATAGCTTTCTACCATATTATTGTTCTCCGTCCGATAGGCTGGTGTTCCACCTAACCACCTAAAGAAAAAGCCGAAAGGCGGCTTGAACAATTGAGATTTTCCAATATATCCAATCTTTAAGTCCATTGCGGACCGAACTCCAATACCAATTAGAAAATCCTGCCATTTATTATGAGGAGCCACAGCAAACACTCCTTTTTTTATTTCTCTAGGTATATTTCCAATAACTTTCCAGCCAAAAAGAAAGAATAAAAATTTAAAAATAGTATTCATATTAATTAATTGGATTAGGGGAAAAACATAAAATAAAAATTAAAATTGCTATCCATCCAAAAAAAGTTCTCCATTTACCCAATGGTTTAGTATCTTCAGTTTCGGGATGGTAAACGCCTAAAAATCTCCCTATTAAAAAGCCAAAAGCCAAAAAACCAGAATAGCCATTGAACTCGGGTAAAAACTCAGAAAAAAGTAGTTGAACAAATATTACTCCTAGAGCAAGAATAAAATTATTAACTTTATTTGAAAAAATTCTTGAAAAACAGAGGTAATTGAAATAAACAAATAATGCAAAATTTAAAAGTAGCATTCCAGAAGTTTCCTCATAAGTAAATTGAAATTCCGAAACTTTAAATACTCCTAAACCAGAATACGCTACAAAAACCACTAAAATTAAAGGGGATACTATATCAAATGCTTTTTTGCCAATCAAAGCATAGAGTATGTGTCCCCCGTCAAGCTGTCCTATTGGTAAAAGATTTATCGCAGTAAACAACAAGCCTAAAAAACCAGCCACTATTAATGGGTAATGAGTCATTTCGAAAGGGTGAGGAATATCAGCAGGGTTGGCTAAATTTTTCTCTAAAAAACTAAAAATCAAACTTTTACCAAGAACTAAGGCTTCCCCTTGGCTGCTTATTTTATCTAAATACAGCCTATAATCTCCATTGAATTTTAGATACTCCGGATGAATCATATATACATAATCTGCAGTAGGCAAACTATACAAACCATAGGATAAAACTAAAAATGCGATAATAAATCCAGCGATGGGACCAGCGATTCCAATATCAAAATAATCTTCTCTCGTTTTTATTCGATCTTTTATTTTGATAAATGCACCAAAAGTTCCTATAGATGTAAAAATCACAAACCAAGCAGGAATATAATAAGGAAGTGAAACATCAATTTTTTTTATTTTTGCCATGAAATAATGTCCAAACTCATGAAAAGTAAGGAAACTTAAAAAAGGAATTGAAAATAAAAAACCTCGAATAAACTCATTCCAACCCATAGTATCATGATGGAAATAAAATGATTTTCCGAATATCCACTCAGCGCCTGAAAGTGTGGTAGTAATTAATGTTACAAAAAATAAGAGAATATGCAGATATGGTTTTTTAAACATCTAAATATATTTTTTCCAAAATTTCAGTAAAACACTCTGGTGGATTAATTTTAATAGTTCTTATTCCTAAATCTGAAGCTGCAGAAACATTATCTGAGTTGTCATCTAAAAACAAGACTTCCTCTGGTTCTAATTGTAAATCTCTTAAAATTGCATCATAAATGGTATAATCTGGTTTCCAAAGACCCATTTCATAGGATAAATAGGATTTTTTAAACAAAGTTAAAAAATTAGAATATCCATAGTTTTTTCTGAAATAGTTTTTACAAGCAAGAATATGAATAGAATTTGTATTACTCAACAAATAAATAGGAATTTGAAGCCTAAGTTTTTCCAAAAAATCAATTCTTTCTTTAGGTACATCGAGTAAAAGAGCGTTCCAAGCCTGATCAATTTCATTGTCATTTAATGGAAAGCCCAAAGACTGACGAACTACTTCTCTAAATTCATCATCATCGAAAAGACCTGTCTCATATTTTTTGAAAATTTCATTCTCTTTGAAAATTTGTTTGATTTTATCTACACTTTTATAGGTTATTTCAGAAAAGGCCTGAAATGTTTTTTCAAGATCTATATTAATAATTACATTACCAAAATCAAAAACTATCGCTTTAATCTCTTTCTGCATAATTTCACTCTATTACTACCCCCATAGAACAAAACTTATCTATTCTACTAGAGATTCGCTCTTGTGGAGAAATTTTAGATAATTCTTCAATTTCTTTTAGAATAGTTGTTTTAAGTATTAATGCCATTTCATCCCATTTTAAATGAGCTCCTCCCATTGGTTCAGGTATAATATCGTCAATTAAACCATTTCCTTTCATATCAATTGCAGTAAGTTTTAAAGCTTCGGCAGCTTGTTCTTTATATTCCCAGGTTCTCCATAAAATTGTAGAACAATTTTCAGGCGAAATAACGGAGTACCAAGAATTTTCCAACATTAATACTCTATCACCAATCCCAATTCCCAAGGCTCCGCCTGAGGCTCCTTCACCTATAATTACACAAATTACGGGAACTTTTAAACGCATCATCTCTCTTAAATTTCTGGCAATTGCCTCTCCTTGACCTCTTTCTTCGGCTTCTAAGCCAGGAAATGCACCAGGGGTGTCTATTAAAGTAACTATCGGAACATTAAATTTTTCAGCAACTTTCATTAGCCTCAATGCTTTTCTGTATCCTTCGGGGTTAGGCATTCCAAAATTACGAAATTGTCGTTCTTTGGTTTTTCTGCCTTTTTGTTGGCCAATTATCATTACACTTTGTCCTTCAATATTAGCCAATCCCCCAACGATGGCAGGATCATCCTTTACCGTTCTATCCCCATGCAACTCGTGAAACTCTGAACATATTCTTTCAATATAATCTAAGGTGTAGGGTCTATCAGGATGTCTTGAAAGTTGAACTCTTTGCCATCGCGTAAGGTTTTCAAAAGTTTCTTTTCTCAACGTTTCTATAGCTGCAGTAAGATTTCTTACTGCATCAGCAACATCGACGCTATTTTCTTGTGCCAATTTTTTCATATCTTCTAATTTGGCCTCAAGTTCCGAAATAGGTTTTTCAAATTCTAAAAGTGTTCTCATTTAAAAAAAATTTACAATTCAAATATTTGATTCTGAAAAGGAATCTCAACATTACACATTCCTCTATTTTCCAAAGTATTTTTAAAGTTTTCCATTGCATTTATTTCTCCATGCACCAAAAATAAGTTTTTTAGTTTTGATTTATCTTGATTTTCAGCAAAAAATATTAAATCATTCAAATCTCCATGTCCGCTAAAGACATCTATTTTCTTAATTTTAGCCCTCACTTCAAATTTTTTATTATTTATGCTAAGCTCCTTAATGTTACCCGCTAATAATTTTCCACCTAAGGAATCTTCTGTAGCATAGCCAATCATAAGAATAGTAGCATACGGATTTTCAATATTTTGCTCGATATGATGTTCGATTCTTCCTCCCTTTATCATGCCAGAGGAAGAAATAATTATACATGGCTCAGAGTGATTAGAGACGGCTTTACTAGCTTGATCGGTTTCTAAATAATGCAAATTTTCAAAATCAAAAAGATTTTCATTTTCTTCATAAAAATCATTTGTTTCCTTATTAAGGTTCTTTCTGAATTTTTCATACACTTTAGTGCTGGCTCTTGCCAATGGACTATCCGTAAAAACCTTTATAGGTTTAATATTGTGGTTTTCATAAATTTTATTTAAAGTATACAGCATACATTGAGTGCGACCAACACTGAAAGCTGGAATAATTAATCTACCAGAAATATCAAGACATGACTCTTCTATGATTTGCTTTAATAATACTTCAGGAGATTCGTTATCAATATGGGTTCTATTTCCATAAGTAGACTCCATTATTAAATAATCCACTTGAGGCAAAATTTGAGGGTCGTTTAGAAGTGTAAAATTTTTCCTTCCAATATCCCCAGAAAATCCTATTTTCTTTAAAATTCCATTTTCTAATACTTCAACTACGATATGAGCTGCTCCTAATAAATGACCAGCAGGATAAAATGTTACATAACCGTTATCCTTAAATTTAAATTTTTGTAGAAAAGGTATCGGAACAAAATTTCCAATGGCTTCTTCAACTTGCTTTCTCAAATAGAGACCTTGTGTTTCAATACCTTTCCATTTTTTTGATTTTTTATGGCTCCTTTCAACTCTTTTAAATTGCTTAGCATTTAAATTAGCTGCGTCATGTAAAAGCAATTCTGTTAGTTCTATGGTTGGGTAGGTACAAAGAACTTGACCTTCGAAACCGTCAACATATAAGTTTGGAATTTGCCCAGAGTGGTCAATATGCGCATGAGTAAGAAAAACAGTGTTTAATATAGAAGCGTCAAAAGGAAAATTTCCAAATTTATTATTTTCCGTAGAACTTTTATAAGAGCCTAAATCTGTTCCGCAATCTATCAGTATTCTATAATCGTCTTCTAATTCTAAAAGAAACATGCTACCCGTCACTTTTCTCGCAGCTCCAAAAAATGTTAACTTCATTAAAATTTAGTAATTTTGAATAAATTTCTTTAGGAGTGCAAAGATAGCATAAACTATTAGCCGTATACCTCATTTTTGATTAACTATGAAAATATTTTGTTTTATTTTATTACAAATAACTAGTGCTCAACAACAATTGTTAAAAATCATTAATACGTTTCAATCGAATGAAACAACAAAAAATTGCAACATTTCCATGTGTATAAAGGATGCAAAAAGCGACTCTAGTATCTTTTCATTTTTTGAAAATAAATCTATGCCCCCGGCCTCCACTTTAAAGCTTTTGACTACTGGTACTGCTTTAAATATTCTAGGAAAAGATTTTAAGTTTGAAACTAGCTTAGTGCTTAAAGGAAAAATAATCGATAGCGTATTGTATGGGGATGTTATAATTAAAACGAATAAAGACCCAACATTTGGTTCTCAAAAATTTATTTATTATCCTTTAATTGAATTTGCAAATGCTATAATAAATCAAAATATAAGAAAAATTAAAGGGAAAATTTTAACCGAACAATTGGATGAATTTAACCTCCCTTCTTCTTGGCCAATTGGAGACGTAGGTAACTATTATGGTTCATTTCCAAAAAATGTTAATTATAAGGAAAATAGTTTTAGTGTATTTCTAAATAGTGGAAAATTTATTGGAGATACTGTTACAATTGCTGAAATTTTACCTTTTTCAAAAAAATGGAATATTATTAATAAACTAAAAACCGCAGAGGTAGGAACTGGCGATCAAGTAATAATTTATAATTTACCATTCAGTAACGATATCTTTTTTTCAGGCACCGTGCCTTTAAATGCTAAAAATTTTGAGGTAAAAGGAGCTATTCCTGACGTTTCAACTATTTTAATTTCAGAATTCGAAAATATTTTAAAAGAAAAAAAAATCGAGATTTTAAATCAAGACTTTGTATTTGATTTCCTGCCAAATGAACTGAAGATTCACACATTTGAATCTCCTTCTTTAGATAAGATTATTGAAACGTGTAATTTTAAGAGCGTTAATTTTTTTGCAGAAGGAATTTCAAATTATTTAATAAATAGTAGCTCAGACTCTTTAAATGATTTTGATAATTTTCTTAAAAAGTATTGGCAAAAAGAAAATTTAAATTTTTCATCTTTTAATTTCGAAGACGGAAGCGGCTTATCGCCAGTAAATTTTATTAGTACTTCTGCATTATGTTCTTTTCTATCAAAAATGACCAAAAAAAGAGACTTTAACTCATTTTTTGAATCCATTCCGGTTGTTGGAAAATCTGGAACAGTTGCCAACTTAAAGATTCCCAATGGTGCAAAAGACAAAATTAGAGCAAAAAGTGGAAGTATCTCATCAGTTAGAAATTATGCAGGCTATTTCACAAACTCGAAAAATGAATTGTTTTCATTTTCAATCTTTATAAATGGGTTTAATGATAAAGCAAAAGAAGAAATAAAAAAAATTTATGAAAATTTATTCAAAATTATGACTGATATTCATCTTTAATTTATTTTAACCCAAAAAATTTATTGAAACATTTTATTTAACATTTACATAAAATTCACTAAGATTTTATTTGAAATAAAAAATGTCCAAAAACCTGTCTAAAGTTTAAATAATGTTAATATATATTGTACAAGTATTAAAAATAATAATTAATTCTAGTCTAAATGTGGTAATCGCTTCCTGCATTTGTTGTGCAGCTTTCTTTAAACTTCCCTTTGGATATTCATTTATAAATTATTCTTCAATTCTGCTCTTGGGATGTATCTCTTGGATGATATATATTTTGGATAGAATTTTAGATAATCAAAAAAGTAATGAAATTAAATCTGAAAGACATGAATTCCATAAAAAAAACCAATTTGTCCTTCAATTTATTATTTTGGGATTAATTTTAGTTTCTATCTGCTTACTTATTTTTCAAAAAAGAGATTTACTCTTATTTGGTCTTTTCATAGGATGTTTAGTAATCATATATTTTTTGATAATAAATAAGACGGTAAAAGGCAAATATTATAAGGAATTTTTGATGCCAATAATTTATTGTTTGGCAATTGTTGGAATTCCCTTTATTGAAAAAACAAGTATTAACCTAAGCGAATGGATATTAGCTTTGATATTTTTCAATATCATATTTCAAAATACCCTATTTTTTTCTGTTAAAGAATATTCTGAAAATGATAATTTAGAAAATATTTGTTCTATAGTACAACCTATCAAACTTAGAAAAATAATAAACTATCTTGGAGCAATAAATATTTTCTTAGTTATCTTCTTTTTTTCTGGACCATTTAATTACACCTTAAAGCTTGCTTGGATATTCTTATTAATTTCCATTTTTATTTCATTACTTTTAAGTTTACCAGGTAAATATTTAGAAAATGAAAATTATAGATGGATAGTAGATGGATTATTATTTCTTCCGCTTTTTATTTTCTAATTCTTTTTTTTCTTCCTGATCTTTTTTTATTTTATTTTGACCTTTCCTATACACATATGCCAGAAAACCTACCATAGAAAACATTAATAAATAATAACTATCCTTTAAATCAACCCCTTTGTAAAGGAATTGATCGACCCAAATTACTAAAAAACCTAGACTCCCAAATAATATTAAAGCATCTACTAATTTCATGTTAATTGTTTTTAATAAGTTTTCCAATTTTTTTAAATTTTGAAAAAACAGCTTCAGTATGTGGAGCATCTTTTAGCTCATCCGATAGGTCTTGGCCTGCCCAATGTTCATAATGTTTCCCATTTCTCCATAATTTAGAATCTGTAACATCATATATATCCTCTAAATAAGCCACCCATATTTGTGGCATTTCCGTTCCATTTCGCAGGGCCAATTGGTTTTTTGTATAACTTTGAATTTCCAAAATTTATTAATTCTTTCACAAAAATAAGTTCAAAATAGATATTTATTAACAAAAACCTAAAAAACATGGCATTTTTTTTGAGATACACAACGAATAGCAATATATTTACGTTAAGATATTAAAAAATAACAAAAATGGACAAAAAGATAATCTTTACTTTATTTTCTGCAGTTTCTTTGTTTTTTATTGTTTCATGTAAAACCAAAGTGGAACCTATTTCAAGTAGAATTGCAAAAGTATGGTCGGCGAGTGCTGTTAAAGAGAATAATGTTGAAGTTTATAAAACTGGAGCTGCCACCAATACTAAACCCGGTTATTTAAACTATAAATTAGATTTATCTACCCCTCCAAATGTTACTCTCAAAGAAGTTGATGGTGGTACTTATGTCGGAAAATACACGGTTACAGATACTAAAATTACTATTACTGGCTTGACTCCAGAACCTACCGGAACTGGAGGTAGTTTATCGTTTACCATTACTTCATTTTCTGAAACAGAATTAATACTTACTGCTGATCAAGATTATGCAAAAACTGGTGGAAAACGCAATATTTATACGTTAATTACTGCCAAATAAGAAAAAATAAGGTGTTTCAATTAAGGTATGTCCATGTGGCTTACCTTTTTTGTTTTTCAGTGTTTCAAGTCGTATTTTTGCGTTATGGAAAATGAAACATTAGAGAATTTAGGAGAATTTGGTTTAATAAATAGAATAAAAGGCAATACAAAATTATTTAACGCCTCTTCAATCTATGGAATTGGCGATGATGCTGCAGTAATAAATTCTGGCGAAAAATTTACCCTAATTAGCACAGACATTTTAATTGAAGGGATACATTTTGATTTAACCTATACTCCACTAAAGCATTTAGGATACAAAGCTATTGCAATAAACATCTCAGATATTGCAGCTATGAATGGCATTCCTACTCAAGTTACCGTTTCAATAGCGATAAGTAGTAAATTTGGACTTGAGGCTATTGATGCATTGTATGAAGGCATAAACATGGCGTGTGAAGCTTATCATGTGGACTTAATTGGAGGTGATACCAGCTCCAGTAGATCTGGTTTAATTATCTCAGTTACAGCAATTGGAACTGTAGAAAAAGACAAAATAGCTTATAGAAAAGGTGCCCAACCAAATGATATTCTTTGCGTTACCGGCGATTTAGGAGCGGCTTATATGGGTTTGCAAGTATTAGAAAGAGAAAAACAAGAGTTTTTAGCAAATCAAAATATGCAACCAAAAATTGATGATAAAAGCTATTTAGTCGGAAGGCAACTTAAACCAGAGGGACGAACTGATATTATTCATGATTTGCGTGAAAAAGGAATAAAGCCTAGCTCAATGATTGATATTTCTGATGGGCTTGCTTCTGAAATATTACATTTGAGTGCCAATTCAGGGTATGGAATGACTGTATTTTTTGAAAATGTACCTATAGAAAACCTTACCTTAGAAACTGCTGCAGAATTCAATATGAATCCTATAACAAGTGTTATGAATGGTGGTGATGACTATGAACTGTTGATGACATTTAGTCAAAAAGATTTTGAAATTGTAAAAGAAATCACCGAAATTACACCAATTGGTTTCGTTACTGAAGAAAAGGATAATTGGCTAGTTTTAAATTCAGGTGAAAAAACTAAAATTATTGCCCAAGGTTGGAGAAATATAAATGAAGAATAATTGATAATAAATTCTCCAGTATAATTTTCCTGTTTTGATTTTTGCAATATTTTTTTTCGTATAATTACTAAATTATGTAAAAAGTAAAATTTACTTTTTTTTGCAAATTAATTATTTTAGAAATCATAGTATTTTAATATATTCAACCCAATGAAAAAAATTGCATTTATTTTAATCTTCGGCCTTTTTGCTTTTGTTTCAGATCAAAAACAAGGTATGACTTTAGAAGAATATAATTCTCTATCTGAATCAGATAAGAGAAGTGTTCATCATGCTATTGACGGTTTAGATTTGCTTGATCCTGAATTAGAAATTAGCCTTTTCGCTTCGGAGCCTATGATGACTAATCCTACTAATATGGACATAGACGACAAAGGTAGAGTTTGGATTTGTGAAGCTTACAATTATAGAAATGCGTTAAATCCCAAAAATCCATACAATAAAAAAGGAGATAGAATACTGATTTTGGAAGATACCAACCAGGATGGCAAAGCAGATAAATCAAAAGTATTTTATCAAGGGGAAGATATCAATGCGGC
>JANNWE010000052.1:0-1585 GCA_031414675.1 Cytophagaceae bacterium | reverse complement strand
ACCTTTGGTAATAAAAGGGCAAAACAAACCCGTTTTAGATGCACAGTTTAAAGGAGAAATCTTTATTGTAAAATCTGACTACGTTTCAATTACCGGATTTAGATTCACGAACGTGGGAGAAACAAGTAGGATAGATTGGGCTGGTGTGAAAATATTAGAAGCAGAAAATGTAAAGGTTTTCAAAAATGAATTTCTCAACTGTTATTTCGGCGTTTATCTGTCCGCATCTAAAAAATGCTTGATAGAAAACAACCGAATAATCGGCACGCCCAAAGAAGAACAAACAACAGGAAACGGAATTCATGCTTGGAAATGTGACAGTATAAATGTATTCAATAATTATGTTGAAGGGCACCGTGACGGCATTTATTTCGAATTCGTTACTAATTCGTTGATTAAAAATAACTTATCAACTAAAAACATCCGATATGGCTTACATTTTATGTTTTCGCACTATAATACCTACACCCACAATATTTTTAGAAAAAATGGAGCCGGTGTAGCTGTAATGTATACCAAGCACGTGACGATGATAGATAATTTTTTTGATAGTAATTGGGGAGGTTCGGCATTTGGAATACTCTTAAAAGATATTTCTGATAGTGAAATAAAGCATAATTTATTTAGCTCCAACACAGTAGGTGTGTATATGGAAGGCTGTAGTAGACTAAAAATGAAAGACAACCTTTTTCAAAAAAATGGTGTTGGTCTAAGAATTCAAGCCAATTGTGATGAGAATACTATTAATCATAACAATTTCATGGCCAACACTTTCGATATAGCCACTAACGGTTCGGTAACATTTAATTACCTCAATGACAATTATTGGGACAAATACGAAGGATATGATCTAAATCATGACGGCAAAGGAGATGTTCTGTATCGCCCAGTTAGCCTGTTTTCTACTTTAATTGAAAACATGCCACAAGTTATGATATTGTTGAGGAGTTTCACCGCCACACTTTTAGATAAAATAGAGAAAATAATACCTAGTCTAACACCCGAAAACCTAAAAGACGACAGCCCAAGTATGAAACCGATAGCCATTAAAGCTTTCCATTTTAAAGTATAAGTGATGATAAAATTCGAAAACATAAATAAGGCATTTGGAAAGTTAAAGGTGCTTCAGAATATATCAGTAAATTTTGAAATGGGCCAAACTATAGCCATTTTGGGGCCTAATGGTTCAGGGAAAACGACCTTGATTAAATCACTTTTGGGCATGGTGATACCTGATTCGGGTCAAATACTTTTTAATGGAAAAAACATTAAGAACGAGTTTGCCTACAGAAATCAAATAGGTTACATGCCTCAAATTGGCAATTATCCGCCAAATTTAAAGATTTGCCAAATGATAGAAATGATGAAGGATATCAGAAAAGGCAAAAAAGAAGGAATAATACTAGACGAGGAGATTATTGAACTTTTCAAACTTAAAGAAATTTATCAAAAACCTTTAGGAACATTATCTGGAGGGACAAAACAAAAAGTGAGCGCAGCCTTGGCATTTTTGTTCGACCCAAAAGTCTTAATATTAGATGAACCAACAGCAGGACTTGATCCATTGGCTAGTGAGATTTTAAAA
>JANNWE010000051.1:0-2702 GCA_031414675.1 Cytophagaceae bacterium | reverse complement strand
ATACGCCACGCCTAATTCTTCGCCATCTTCTAAGTTTTCGTAAACAATTTTGGCTTCTGTGGGTCTCCCAGTTTTTTGGTCTATTACCTTCCCACTTAGCATTACCACGGGAGTGGGGGCGGTAATAGATTCTTCTATTTTTTCTTCTTTTGGTTTAGCATCTGCAAATTTTGATGATTGAATAGCTGCATCATCGGGAGCGGTTTTTACATCTTCTCTGAGTCTGATTCTCATAAGATCAGATTTACCTACTGAGTTTTTTTTGCTAGCCATATATGCGTATTCACCCGAGGCAGCAATGGTATAATATAATTCATCTAATTCAGAATTGGTTGGTTTGCTTAAGTTTACAGGGGCCACCCAAGAATTCCATCCTTTCCCTTTTCTTTTGGCTACCCAAACATCAAAGCCGCCTTCTCCGCCTTTTCTATCCGAAGCAAAATATAAGGTTGTATTGTCTGAGGCCAGAAAAGGCGTGGTTTCAGATCCACCTGTGTTTATATCATTTCCTAAACTTTCAGGTTTGGACCATTTCCCTGCTTTATCTAATAGGGAAACATAAATATCATCTTCTTTTCCGTTTCTTTTTTCACTAAAAGCGAGTAAAAGCACTTTTCCGTTATTGCTCAAAAAGGCTGTTAAGAACTGGCCTTTACACATAGATTCTAATTTAGGGACATCCAGCTTATTGGGCTGCGACCAACCACTTCCTGCTTTTTTACAGATAGAAATACCTACCTCATTTTCTTTTCTGCCATTGGTGTAAACTCCTCTTATTAAAGCCGTGTTGCCATCTGGGGTTATACTAAATAAATCATTGTATTGATCCTTATTTATGGTGTTTGGCATTTTGCGAGCTATTGACCATCTTCCATCTTTCAATAATTCAGACCACCAAACATCATTGCTTCCATCTTTGCCATAGTTATTGGAAGGGTGACTTACTCTTACAAAATAGAGATTTTGCCCATCAGGAGCTATTAATGGGTGAATTTCATTATACTCTGTGTTAAATGCAGCACCGAGCGATTCCACTTTCTGAGCAATAATTTTAGAAGGTAACAGTCCTAGAATTGCGAAAACCAACAATAAATAATATTTCATTACATGCAGAATTTTAGTATCAACGAACAATAGTACTTTTCTATTTTATTATAATTACAGCTATTTTGGTGCCAAGAGAAAATCTTAAATTATTGTCAGATATACTGTTAATAGAAAAAAATATAGCACTTAAGTCTTTAAGAATTTAAGCGATGCATTTTAAAATGCTTTTACAGTTTCAATAAAACATTTTACTTTTTCAGGATCAGTATCTGGATAAACTCCATGTCCTAAATTTGCAATATATCGTTGTTTTCCAAATGCGCTTAGCATTATTTTTGTTTCTTTTTCTATTTCATTAAAGGAAGCATACAACACACAAGGGTCAAGGTTGCCTTGTAGCGTTTTATTTGGAATTAAATTTCTGGATTCTAAAATATCCATATTCCAGTCTAAACCAACCGTTTGACAGGAAAGTTCTCCAATTTCTTTTCTCGCAAAAAAAGCTCCTTTTGCAAAAACTGTGATGGGTGCTTCGTCTATAGCATTACATATTTGAGCAATATAAGGCAATGAAAATTCTCTGTATTGATTTGGACTTAAAATGCCTGCCCAAGAATCAAAAATTTGCACTAAATCAGCCCCATGAATGATTTGAGCTTTTAAATAAGCGATAGTGGTATCGGTAATTTTTTGTAATAGTTTATGAGCGAGCAAGGGTTCAGAATACAACATTTTTTTTGCTTCTGAAAATGTCTTAGAACCTTTTCCTTCCACCATATAGCAAAAAATAGTAAAAGGGGCACCTGCAAAACCAATTAAGGGTACTTTGTTATTTAGTTCTTTTTTTACAATTGATAGGGCTTCCAAAACGTAATTTAGCTTATCGTTTACATCTGGTACTTTAATATTTTCTAGATCACCAAGGGTTTTTATAGTTTTTGGGAAAAACGGGCCCTTTGATTCCAGCATTTCGTAAGGCAAGCCCATAGCTTCTGGTACTACTAAAATATCAGAAAAAATAATTGCGGCATCCACCCCCAAAATATCCACCGGTTGCAAAGTAACTTCTGCCGCCATTTCTGGAGTAGTCGCTAAAGTAATAAAACTACCAGCTTTTTCTCGTACTTTTCTGTATTCTGGCAAGATTCTTCCAGCTTGCCTCATCATCCAAACGGGAACTCTTGTCACACTTTCTCCCTTTGCAGCCTTTAAAATTAAATCATTCTGTATGTTCATGGTGCAAAATTAAGGAAGAATACGCTTTTTGGAAGTAATTGGTATAATATTATCGAATATTTAGTTTGTTATCCATAAAAAAAGCCACTATAAAGTGGCATTTCTTAAAAATTGTAAAATTTATTTCGCTTTAAAATTTTAATTATTGCTTATTTAGCAAAAACAATTGCATCTTTTTGTTTAGGATTAAACATGTTGTGTTTAACTCTTGTAACTTCTAATTCTTTTTGCAAAAAAGAAGCAGGATAGAATCCATTCATTTTTGAGATTTGATGGCCTTTGTTATCTAATACTAACATAGTAGGAAAAACATCCACGGCAAATCTGTCTACTATCTCCATTCCGTCGAAGGTGTCAATATCGACTTTATAGATTAAATAATTATCCTTGATGTATTCACCAAGATTTTTATTTTTGAA
>JANNWE010000050.1:0-6188 GCA_031414675.1 Cytophagaceae bacterium | reverse complement strand
ATTCCCAATGTTATCTACAAGAGATATTTTGCCATCCGTATTTCTTATTCTTCCACTTTCGATGTCAAAACCTAAAAGTTGTAATTCTAAATTTGTTGTTTCATGCCTTACACCAAATTTATGAACCCCTCCGAAGTTTATTCTATTTTCTTTTCCAGATCTATCGGCATAACCATAGTTTCTGAGAAAAAACTCAGCACCTTTTTCCTTGTAAATCCCATCAGTCGGTTCTGGGGTCATCAGTGTAATAATTGCGGAGCCAGTTCGAGAAAAATTGGCAACTCCAAATTGCTTTACCTCCCAACCTAAATAATCTGGTTCTGAGTATCCATTGGGTGTAATTCCAAGCTCGGCTTCTAATGTATATCCTCCGCAATTTGGAGCCTCACAAGGAAGAATTAATCCACTACTATCAAGTCTTTTTGATTTGATCCAACCTAATTCATTAATTCTAAGAAGTTCTTGTAATAATTTATTTTTATTATTCTGTAATATCGGTAATTCAAGTACTTTAAAAACTCCATGTTCATGGATATTTTTAATTGTATTGAATTCATTTGAAATTTCTGATTCGGGGCCTGTTACGAATCCAATTACCACCCCAGTTTTGTTAACGGCAAAAAAAAGTAATCTGTCAGCTAATCTTTGTGTCATTAAATTTGAAGGTGGCTTTTTACAACCTAACAAAAAGCCAGAGAATCTTACCTCCGGGTATTTGGGATAAAGTATTAGTTGTGCATTTGGAGCTTTACTTAATTCTCCTACTTCATTAATCCAGGAAAAATTAATGAGTGCCTTGAATCTTTCTTTGTTCCAATCTCCTGCAGCCTCATTTTTTATTTCAGAAATTGGTAAAATATTTAAAATATCAAAATTACCACCGAAATAAACTTGATTTTTGGAGTTATCATTAGGAGAAAGTTTTTTAATATAGATCTTGTTACATTCTTCCTTAATGAACAAGGATTTCAGTTGATGCAAATTCATTTTGCCTAGTTATTACATTTACAATATTTCTACCAACGGCGGCAATTAAAGGAGTTACAACTGAATTTCCGAATTGTTTATATGCTTGATTATCAGATACTGGTATTATAAATGAGTCAGGAAAGCCTTGTAGTCTTGCACATTCTCTAGGAGTAAGTCTACGAGGATTTTTGCCCTCTTGTGGAATAAGAATTTCCGCTCCATCCTTGTAATATCTGGCACTCATTGTTCTTGAAATCCCGTTTAAATCAGTTAAGCCGAAACCGAAGCCGTTACCTTTCGCTTTGTGCTTTTTAGAGTATTCTTGTAAATAGTTCCATAATTTATCGGAAAGCGTATATTTTGGATCGACATATTTTTCGAGTATATCTTTAATAGCAAATTGTTTGCCACTCATTTCCGGGAAATAGAACTCTTCTTTTTCATTAAAAATAGTGTTTTTAAATCCTACAATTATTATCCTTTCTCTATGTTGTGGTACGAAATGTTTACCATCTAGAACTTTGAAATGGATTGAATAACCTAATTCTCTTAATGTTTCTTTTATTACTTTGAAAGTTTTCCCTTTATCATGCGAGACAAGATTTTTGACATTTTCTAGCAAAAAAGCTTTTGGCTGTTTGTGTTTAATTATTCTTGCAACATCGAAAAACAAAGTACCTTGTGTTTCATCTAAAAAACCGTGAACTCTTCCTAAAGCATTTTTCTTTGATACGCCAGCAATTGAAAATGGTTGACATGGAAACCCTCCCACTAAAATATCATGGTCAGGAATATCTTTTTCATTGATCTTTGTTATATCACCAAAAGGAATTTCACCAAAATTTGAATCATATGTTTTTTTGCAATAGTGATCCCATTCGCTTGTGAAGACACATTTTCCATCTAATTTTTGAAACGCCATTCTTATTCCGCCAATTCCAGCAAATAAATCTATAAAGGTAAATTCTGTATTAACAACTGGAGGAAAAGGTACATCCCATTCAATATCTAAAGAATATTGGAAGTCATTTTTTGGTTCGGCCACCACGTCATTGTACACATTTTCATTATTCAACAAATTAAGGACTTGGTTCTCGTAAGTATTTTCGTTATCCAAACCTCTATTTTGAAAAAAATGGGTAAGTAAAGCAGACCTTTCACTATCACTTTTTTCAATTTCAATTTTGTATTTTTCTTTTATTTTAGAATACTTCATAATTAAAATTCTAACTCTTTAAAAAATTCTGAAAATGTTACTCCTAATCCTTTGATTATTTTTTCTAATTCTTCCACGGAAATATTCCTTTTGCCAGTTTCTACTGCTGCTATGTAGGTTCTATGAATCTCAGATTCGTAGCCAAGTCCTTCTTGCGTAAGACCTTTTTGATTTCTCAAATGAGCAATCCGTTTTCCTATTTTTTGCTTAATATCCATATTTAATGTAATAAAGGGGGTTTGTAGTCTATGAGTCAACATTCGATAAGTAACAATGCCTTTACAGCAAAATTTAAAGGGCTTTTTCTATAAAAATTAGCACAGTTTTTTTTATGCTTGTTCCTTACCCCAAAATTTTTGCATTTTAGGTCATTTTTTATTTCTTAAAAAGCTGTCACCCACTTTTGAGAAATAATTATGAAAAAGGAAGGTTAAAAGTTTTGGAAGGTGATCTTGGGATGTAAGGTATTCTTTTGGCTTCTTTATTCATTTCCACATGGGCAACTGGCTCAAAACCAGCTCTAATTAAGCCTTCAGACATTTCTCCAGCACCTGCTAATAAGTCGATATAATTAAATTTTTGCAGGTCTTTATTTTTTAATCTTAAAAGTATCTTTATCAAAAAAATTAATTTGTTACACTTGCTTATTTTTCAAGTTTTTCTTGGCTATTTCCTTGTCAAGAGTTTTTGCTCTGCGTTGTAGTTTTTTAATATCTTCTTCGGCAGGTAGTTCTTCGGGTTTTATACCACTTTTTCCTAACAATCCCCTTATGTCTTGGTTGTTTTTAACATGTTCGTGGGCAATGTTGCCTTCACCTTTAAGGTCGTTTTTCTTAACATTAAAATTGGTGATTTCGGTGGCTAATTGTTTAGCTGTAATAGTGATGGTTGGTAAGAAATCTGCCAAAGGTCTGCTTTCTTTAATTCCTAATTTGCGTTTCATCTCGCTGGTAGTATTTCCGCCAAACAAAGCCCAATCGCCTCGGCTACGAATATTGGCAAAGCCTTTATTGTCTACACCTCTTTTAAAAATGTTTTTGGAAAGTTCAGTTTCAGTGGCTGCCAATTTTTCTCGTGCTTGCAAGCGTTCCATCAATTGGATCCGTGCTTCTAATAATTCTTGCTTGCGGGTTTGAATAGCAAAATAACTTTGAGCAAATGCTACCTGTTCTTTTTTTGGGTCACCGTTTTGGGCAATTAGGTAACATGCATATCGGGTAAGCATGAAATCTTCCACAATTTTGCTTGCACCTTTAGGCATGGGTATCGTTTTGTTGATGTCAACAAAATGATCTGAAACTGCTTCATTGGTGGTTTTGCAGCTTTCTTTTGCTTTGGTTATTGCATTTAAGAAATTTCGCCAATCAGCATAGCCTAGTAACTCTTGCAATTCACGAGCTAACCAATATTCAATACCATGTTGTTGGTATGCATATTCTTCAAACCGCTTATTTAAGTTTATTATGGTAGTTTTTTCCATGTTAAAATTGTTTTTTGAAGGCAATCTTTAGAAAAACAGTTCTTATAAAGCCCTCAGAAAGTCCGCCCATACCAGCAAATAAATCAATATGATTTAACGGCTTAATCATCTACCCCATCTTTAAAAAATTCTGAAAATGTTACTCCTAAACCTTTGATTACTTTTTCTAATGCTTCTACAGAAATGTTCCTTTTGCCAGTTTCTACTGCTGCTATGTAGGTTCTGTGAATCTCAGATTCATAACCGAGACCTTCTTGTGTAAGGCCTTTTAGATTTCTCAATTGAGCAATCCGTTTTCCTATTTTCTGCTTAATGTCCATATTTGATGTAATAAAGGGGGTTTGTAGTCTATGAGTCAACATCCTATGAGTAACAATGCCTTTAAGGCAAAATTGAAAGGGCTTTTTCTATAAAAATTAGCAGAGTTTTTTTTATGCTTGTTTCCCAATCCAAAATTCTCGCATTTCAGACCATTTTTTATTTCTTCAAAGCTATGCACCCACTTTTCAGAAATAATTATGAAAAAGAAATCATAAAAGTTTTGGAAGGTCATCTTATGAAGTAAGCTATTCTTTTGGCTTCTAGATTATCACGCTTAATCTGACGTAATAAAAACGGGCTGTGCCACAAAGTTTCACAAAGGTTTCACAAAGTTTCACAAAGGGTAGCTATAAACATCTTTGTGTTTTTTGTGCTTCTTCGTGCTCTTTGTGTAATAATTTCCAATGGATGTTTTTTGAAACCCCACCAAAGGTGTCATTTCTCAAAATGAAATTTTAATGTAGGTTTTCCTGAAGCTTTTGTTTTAATTCAGCTAATTTTCCTAGTAAACAGATGGGTTTTTATTTATCAAAACCCCCATCAATTCACCACATTGCTAGGATTCCCAGCAAGAAAATTGGCCAAGTTTTGATAAACAATGTCTATTAATCTTTGTCTTGCTTCAAGCGTTCCCCAGGCTATATGAGGGCTTATTTTGCAGTTTTTGGCAGCTAAGAGCGGATTGTCTTTGGTAGGAGGTTCCACACTCAAAACATCTAGATATGCACCCGCTATTTTTCCAGCATTTAGCGCATCGGCCAGCTCGGCTTCATTCACTAAGGGTCCTCGTGCAGTATTTATTAAAACAGCGGAGGCTTTCATTTTCGAAAGACTTTCTGCATTTATAAAACCTGCATTATCTGAAGTTAGCGGGCAGTGTAAACTTAAAAAATCACTTTCGCTTAAAATAGTTGCTAAATTCACTTCCGAAATATTTTCTGGAACGGTGCCAAAAGGAGTTTTTTTATGTACCAAAACTTTCATTTCAAAAGCCAAGGCTATCTGGGCTACTTTTTTGCCAATATCGCCATAGCCTATCAGCCCTAAAGTTTTGTCTTTCAGCTCCATTAATGAATAATCGAAATAACAGAAATCAGGGTTTTTGACCCATTTTTGTGGATTATCATGTTCTGCCAATCGGTTAGAAAATGCCAAAATCATGGCGAATACCTGTTGGGCTACGGAGTTGGAGCTATAATTTTTGGCGTTGGTTACCGTAATGCCCAGTTCTTTAGCGGCTACTATGTCTACGACGTTATATCCAGTGGCTGTAACTCCAATGTATTTAAGATGAGGAAGTTGATTTAAAATGTCGCTGTCTAATTTAACTTTGTTGGTGAATAGAACGGTAGCCTGATTGGCTCTTTCTACAACTTGCTCGGGCAGAGTTCTGTCAAACCACTGAAAATCTCCAAAGGTATTAAAAATGTTTAAATCTATTTCTTCTGGATTTACAGTATGAGCATCTAAATAGACAATTTTCATAGAAAGCAGTATTAAATCTAAACCACAAACTAAAGTAAAATTCCCTAAAATTTTAATCTTTTAAACTTTTAAATTTTGGCCTATTAAATTTTTGTGCAGGATTCATAATTTTTTAGCATCAAATTTGCTTTAAATATAATTTTAATCAGGAAAAATTATTTTATTTAATGGTAGAATAATTTATATTTGTGGTGTGCATTGGTAAAGTTATCTTTTCAATGCCTAAACTTTTGTTAAGTTTCAACGTCTAATCAAAAACTATCAACTCTAAAATGGTATCTTTCACGTCTTTCAGTCCCGAAAAGTTTACTGGTACAATTGATGATTTAGCGCTTAAACATCTATTGAAACGCACCTTATTAGGTTTTACAATAGGTGAATTTAAAAAATTTAAATCTAGAAGTCTCACCAGTATTATAGACGAATTGGTGGCCCCAAACCCCACGCCACTACCCCCAGTCAATTTTTATGAAAGTGTTCAAAAAGATACTACTGGAGTGGCTTTAGGCAGTACTTGGGTGAATGCTACCTATGGCGACGGCAATATTAATTTCAGAAGACGTCAATCTTTAAGAGCTTGGTGGTTGGATCAAATGCTATTTCAGAAGAATTCAATCGAAGAAAAAATGATTTTGTTTTGGCATAACCATTTTGCTACTGAAACAGCAGATGTTGGGAATGGTAATATGAGTTACAATCATATTAACCTGCTGCGTA
>JANNWE010000049.1:0-12560 GCA_031414675.1 Cytophagaceae bacterium | reverse complement strand
CCCAAATGCTTACTGACCAGCTGTCTAGCGAAGCCGCAGCATTAACTTTTTCGGGAACTCAAGTGTTAAACGTGTCAGATATTGAAACGGCAGTTTTTGAAAAGGCATTAGGCAAAAAAAAGATTGAAATATTAGTGCCTTATAGAAGAGGATTATTAGCAAAAATAGGAAATTTTTCACCGACACTAACTGCATGGCTAACAGAAATGCTTACTAAAAAAGGGAACAAGAGAAGACTGGCGATGAACAGTAAAAATGATAGCATCAAAGAATAAATGAAACAGTTTCTTTGAGAAACATGAATTTTATGTTGTGCTTAAAAAACCTAATTTCAAAAAATTAAAAAATCAGTTTTTTAGTATATATTTGTTAAATTATCAAAACCTAAAAATGAATATTAGTCCATCTTTATCGAAAATTTTTATTTTTAAATTTTTACTTATTTTTGTTTTAATTATGTCGCAAAATGTAGATTCAAAAGCTCAGAAAAAAGAACTACGTCATGTAGTAATGTTTAAATTTAAAGAAACAGCATCTGCAGAAGACATAAAAAAAGTGGAAGATGCTTTTAGGGCCTTACCCTCACAAATAAAAGAAATAAAAGGGTATGAATGGGGCACAAACAATAGCCCTGAAGGCTTGGATCAAGGGTTTACCCATGTTTTTTTCTTAACTTTCAAAAGTGAAGAAGATAGGGCCAGCTATTTGCCACATCCTGACCACAAGGCATTTGGGAAAATATTAGGACCTTATTTAGACAAGGTAATGGTATTGGATTATTGGACAAAGAATTAGTTTTTTAAAAACTTCTTATTCCTTTATATTATTTATTAATAGGAAATGTTTCTGTTTGTTAATCTTTCCGATTTATTAAATTTAGAGGATGATTAACAATCATAGCGTTATATTTTTATAATAAAATCTTCAAGTTTCTCTTCAGTGATTTTAAATAAAAAGAACAACTATTTTTTTAATTTTTTAAAAAGTTGCAAATTAGAAAATTAAATAAGTCCTTTTAATAATTGAGGAGCTATACCAAGCAATATAATTAATAAACTACAAACAATTAATACCATTTTAGTTAGTATTGGAACTTCAATAGGAGCAAGGTTAGCATCGGATTCATCAAAAGTGGCTCTGATTGGCTTAAAATAGTAATAAAGTGAAACTGTTGACATCACCACTGCTAAGACAATAATCCAGACAAATCCTTTGGAGGCCGCATCATTAAAAACAAAGAATTTCCCCCAAAAACCAGAAGTAAGAGGAATCCCAGACAAAGACAACATGGATATAACCAAGGCAACGGCAAGCATGGGCTCTCTTTTATATAGCCCTTTAAAAACTTCAATGTTTTCGTTTGGTCTTCCATTTTCTAATTGATTAGCTGAAACTACCATAAATACTCCAAATGCCGTAACTGTAGACAAAGCGTAACTTAATGAATAAAAACCTAAACTAGAAGCAGACATAGTGCTTAGTCCGATCACACTCAATAACATAAATCCAGCTTGGGAAATACTCGAAAACGCAAGCATTCTTTTAAAACTAGATTGAAAAACCGCCGAAACGTTTCCAATTACCAAACTTAAAGCAATAGCTCCCATTAAAATATTTGACCAAATAAAATAATCATTTCCAAAAGAAATACTTACTATTCTATATAAAGCAAAAAACCCAGAAGTCTTTACGATTGTGGCCATGTAAGCAGTAAAAATGGTAGGGGCTCCTTGATATACATCTGCAGTCCAGAAATGAAAAGGTGCTGCAGAAACTTTAAAAAGTAAGCCTACTAGTATCATTATCATTCCTATCCAGTAGAATATCTTAGCTTCTGGATACAAATTAATCATTGCCGCAGTTCCATTAATTGCAAAAGAACCCGTGCCACCATAAAGCATTGCAATTCCAAATAATAGAATACCTGTAGCAAAGGCTCCCATTAGAAAATATTTTATGGCTGCTTCATTACCTCTCAGATTTCGTTTATCGCTTCCAGTTAATACATATAATGCCACTGAAAGGATTTCTAATCCTAAGAATAGCATAATAAAATTCTGAAAAGTCACCATCATTAATGCACCTACTAAAGAAAGTTGCAATATTGCAAACAACTCGGCAGGATGAGCATAGGCATCATCAAACTGTTTGCTACTTAAAGCAACAATAAAAATGGCGGATAGCAAAATTATTGATTGAATAACGATACTCAAATTAGTTATTTCCAACATGCCATCAAAATATTGACCTGGCTTATTCCAATCTAATAAACCGATTAAAAAAGCGGAAATTAAAAACAAAAGGGTGGCGGGAAGTAGTATGGCTTTGTTTTTAGAAAAACCTAAAAACAAGGTAATCAACCCTGAAACAGACAATAGAATTATTGGATACATACTATCAATATTAGAAAACTCAAATCACAAAAAGCATTTGAATTGTTTTTATTAATTTATTTTAAAGCCATAGTTAAACTTTCGGCAAACGGCTTACTTATACTTAAAATTAGATTTGGAAATACCCCAGAAACCACTATGATAATCACTATCGGAATCAATACCATCAGCTCTGATGCGTTTAAATCTTGAAAACTAGAATGCTTATCATTTAAGGGTCCAAACATAGTTTTTTGAAAAAAGCGCAACATATATACTGCACCAAAAATAACACTTAAACCCGCAATTGAGCCACAAATGGCATTGTAATCAAAAAGGGACTTTAACATTAAAAATTCTCCAACAAACCCATTGGTAAGAGGTAATGCTACACTTCCGAGCACCAAAATCATAAATGCAACAGAAAGCATAGGTGCTTTTTGAGCTATGCCTCCGAGAGAATTTATACTTCTTGAACCAGTTCTTTCAAAAATTATCTTGGCAATAAAAAACAAACCGACCACTATAAAGCCATGTGCTACCATTTGGAATATAGCCCCTTGAATTCCCACTTGTGATTGGGTTAAAACAGCACCTGCCATAATACCCATATGGGCAAAGGATGAATAGGCTATTAATCGCTTGATACTATCTTGCTGAATAGCTATTATAGAGCCATAAATCAAACCTATAATGGAAAGTATAATGATAATAAAACCATAGTTAGATATTCCTAAGGGAGCAAATGGGAGCAAAATTCTTAACAAACCATATACCCCCATTTTTGACAATAAACCCGACAAAAGCATAGTGGCAGGCGTAGGCGACTCACTATAGGCATCGGGTAGCCAGGTGTGAAATGGAAAAACAGGCATTTTTATCAAAAAAGCTAAAAGAAAACCCCAAAACAAAAAATACTGAATATATTCAGGCAATAAGCTAATGGTGGCTTTAAGCGATGCAATATCCGATGTTTGGGCCCTCATATAAAGCAAAACAAAGGCTACCAACATAAACAAACTTCCAAATACAGTATAGACAAACATTTTGAAAGTAATTTTTGAAGCATTTGCCCCTCCCCAAATATTTGAAATCAAATACACAGGAATTAAGGCTATTTCAAAGAAAAAATAAAAAACAAAAATATCTTTTGCCGAGAACACCCCAATAAGTGCTGTTTGAGCAAAAAACAAAAAAGCATAAAGTCTATTTTTGTTTTCATAATTTACATTTTTAATGCTTAAAATTATCAAAAACCCTACCATGGTACTTAAAAGAATCATCAAAGCACTTAGTCCATCCCAGCCCAAGTGAAAATTAATCGAAAAATCTTTTAACCAAGAAGCATTAAAAGTCAAAAGACTATCTTCAGGATTTTTTAAAAAAGTAGTTAAACCAAAAACGCTAAGTACACATTCTGTTAAAGCTAAAATAGAAGCAAGAACATGTAGGTTTCTAGAATTAATCGCATTGGTAAACATTAAAAGTAAACCTGCAACTAATGGAAGTATCAATAATAAAAGCGTAATCATAAAGGGCTTTTAAAAAGTTTATTAAATGTTATTTGCCTACAGATTTTAATGCATCTATCAATTGAGGCATTAAACCCAACCCTAATACTAAAATAATACCAACAGTTATGAAAAACAAATAACTTCCAGTACTGCCAACCTGCATTTTCCTTAAAATTCCGCTGGCACCCAACACACTTTTTCCAATACCATTCACAGCACCATCTAAAATTTTTCTATCTAGAGTAGTGCCAAAAAATTTAGATAAAAAGTTGATGGGGTAAACGAAAGCTTTCTGATAAATTTCATCTATATAATATTTATCATACACTATTTTCTTTAAACCTGAAATTTCTGAGTCATCCTCAGGAACGTTCTTGCCATTCCCAAAAATAATATAGGAAAAAATAATGGCAATTAAGGCCACAGCCACAGAAACTGCCATAAGTATCCATTCAGTACTATGAGAAAGATGAATTTGCTCAAATGAAGAATTTACCACTCTAGAGCCTTCATAAATTGGGCTTAGAAACAAATTTAATTGATGTGAAAAATGGAAAATTTCAGGAACGCCAATTAATCCCCCTACTAAAGAAAGGAAAGCCAAAACCATCAAAGGTATAGTCATCGTAGCTGGGGATTCATGCAAATGATGTTCTTGATCGATTGTGCCTCTAAAGCTACCTTTAAAGGTGACAAAAAACAATCGAAACATATAAAATGCAGTCATAAAAGAACCCAAAAGAGCTAAAGCCCACATAATTTTATTGTGTTCAAAAACATGGGCTAGTATTTCATCTTTCGAGAAAAAACCTGAAAATGGGGGTAAACCACTAATGGCCACTGTCCCTATTAAAAAAGTAATAGCGGTGATTTTTATTTTATCCCAAAGACCTCCCATTTTTCTTATGTCTTGCTCGTTGCTCATGGCATGAATAACACTACCAGCTGCTAAAAATAAAAGAGCTTTGAAAAATGCATGGGTAATAACATGAAATAAACCTGACGAGTAAGACATAACACCCAATCCTAAGAACATATAGCCTAATTGACTTACAGTGGAATAAGCCAATACTTTTTTTATGTCATTTTGAAACAAACCTATGGTAGCCCCTAACAAGGCCGTTGCCACACCTATCCAAGCTACAAACTCCAAAGTGGCTGGTGATAGCGTGTATAAAACATTAGACCGAACGATCATGTAAATACCCGAAGTCACCATAGTGGCTGCATGTATGAGGGCAGAAACAGGGGTAGGACCCGCCATAGCATCAGGAAGCCAAGTAAAAAGTGGGATTTGTGCCGATTTACCCATGGCTCCTATAAAAAGAAAAAATGTAATGGCCACTATCAGTGGATTGGACACTTCAAAAGATTTCGCTTTTTCGAAGACTTCCAAGTATTCTATAGTTCCAAAGCTTTGAAAGATTAGGAAAATACCAATCAAGAAACCCAAATCACCAATTCGGTTCATTATGAAAGCTTTCCTAGCAGCAATGCCAAAATCTAAATTTTTATTCCAAAAACCAATTAATAAAAAAGAACATAAACCTACTCCTTCCCAACCAATAAACATCATTAAGAAGTTAGAGCCCATCACTAAAACGAGCATTGAAAACAAGAAAAGATTGAGAAATGAAAAAAACTTGCCATATCCTTCATCATGGCTCATATATCCTGCTGAATACAGATGTATTAATGTGCCCACACCAGTTATAACAAATAGCATTATGAACGTCAACTGGTCTATTTGAAAAGCAAAATTTATATTTAAACTTCCTACAGTAATCCAATCAAAAAGTTTAACCACGGTAGGTTCAGGATTGTTGCCTATTTGTAAATAAACTAAAACCACCAAAAGAAAGGAAATTAATGATGCCCCAGTACCAATAAGAGGCACAAAGGTTTTAGAGATTTTTCTAAAGCCCAAACCATTAATCAAAAAGCCGATAAAGGGAATTAGAGGAATTAGAGCTATTAATGACATAAATAAAATTTTATTGATTACGATTTATCCTCTAAGTTTATTTAAAAGACCAATGTCTATAGTTCTTATGTTTCTGTAAATCATAACAATAATAGCTAAGCCAACAGCAACTTCGGCGGCAGCTACAGCCATAATAAAAAATACAAAAATTTGACCATTTGGGTCTGATTTATAAGCAGAAAAAGCAATTAAAAGAAGATTTACGGCATTGAGCATAAGCTCTAT
Source organism: Cytophagaceae bacterium (assembly GCA_031414675.1). Taxonomy (GTDB): domain Bacteria; phylum Bacteroidota; class Bacteroidia; order Cytophagales; family Spirosomataceae; genus Leadbetterella. Next base: position 6,465 of record JANNWE010000049.1, on the reverse strand, counting down.
AGACATAAATATAATAATTGCATTGCGTCTAATTAAGACCCCAATTATGCCTATTACAAATAACATAGTGGCTAATAAAACATAGTTTACTAGTTGCACTTGCATAAAAACATTTGGGACTCGGTCTAAGGTATTTTCAAGCATTATACTTTGAAAGATTATCTAAATTTTGACAAAATTAAAACTATTCAACAAAAAAACCTTCAAAAATAACAAAATCTTACATTCTCATTTTAAGTTTTATTTCTGTCAGCTTTCTTTTTGTGTCTAAAGGAAAATCATTATTTATGATCCAATCATAATATTGAGGCTCTCTAGATAACACATCTTCTACTTTTTTTCCAGCATTTTTTCCAAAGTTAAAAACTATTTCGCCTTTCCCATTCAGTGTCATTCTTTGGGCAAAATCCACTAAATTGTTTGAACTCAATTTGTGTAAAGCTTCTATGTCATTTCGAATTGGCTCATATTCTTCCCCTTTTTCATTTTTCATTTTCACCCCTTCGTACTTTTCAACTTGTGCACATACTACCGCAAGAGTTGCTAAAGTGTCAGCCTCTGCACTATGAGCGTTTTCAAGAGATTTTCCACAATAATATTTGTAAGCAGCCACTAAAGTTCGTGGTTCCATTAAATGAAAAATACGCTGAGCATCAACAAATTTTCGATTTTTTACATCAAAAGTATCGTTATCAATTCGTAAAAATTCTTCTACTAGCATTGGAATATCAAAACGATTGCTATTAAATCCAGCTAAGTCGCAACCTTCTAAAAATTGAGCCAATGATTTTGCCAATTGTTTAAAACTTGGTTCGTCTTTTACATCTTCATCATAAATACCATGAATTAAACTAGATTCCAAGGGAATAGCCATATTAGGATTTACACGTTTGGTTTTTAATTCAACGCTGCCATCAACATTTGCTTTTGCAATTGAAATTTCAACAATTCTATCTTTTGATATATTTATTCCTGTTGTTTCAAGGTCAATAAATGCAATTGGTTTTTTAAGCTTTAGTGTATGAGTAGTCATTTATAGGTTTTTATTTAAAATGTTATCATTTTTTTAATAAAGCACAAAAATAGAAAATCATTTTAAGAAAAACTTGGTTTTTTTAAAGCGGGAAATTTTACTGAATTAGTAGTAAAGGCGAGGTAGCATTTTTTTGTACTTATTTTTAATCAATTAAATTACTTCCAAAGCCGCCCTTTCTCCCGCTCTTATTGCCCCTTCAATGTATCCGTTCCAAATCTCAGAAGTCTCGGTGCCAGCCCAATGAATATTGAAGTGCGGTTTTCTGAGTTCTTCGCCAAGACTTGTCCAAACACCAGAAGGGAAAACAGCTGCATAACAACCTCCAGAAAACTCTTCTAAAGCCCAAGAATGGTCAATATATTCCAGCGGGTTCTTAGCCTCTTCACCAAATAATGTGGAAAAAGATAGTAAAATTGATGATTTGCGTTCTTCAAAACTTAGAGTTGAAAATTCTTTTGCTTTGTTAGCTAATACAAAACCCATCAAAATGCCTTTTGAACCATCATCCGGAGAATTGTCAAAAATCACAGAGGTGTAACCATTATTGGATACGGCTAATCCATTTAGGCCATTTTCTCTCCAAAATGGTTTTTCATAAATGGCAAATGTTTTGGTAACTACGCCCATTGGCAATCGTTGTAAAAGTTGCGTTCTTTTGGCACTTAATGGGGGTGAAAAAGTTATTTTTTGTTGGACTACTGGTGGGATGGCTACAATTACTTTTTCAGCATAGTATTCAAAATTATCCCCAGAAATTTTAATCTTATCTTTTTCTTGATGGATAGATTTTACTGTATGATTTAATAAAATTTGATCTTTCATTTCGTCAGCGAGATGGAGGGCAGGTTTCATCGCTCCACCATTTATTCGATCTTGTTGAGCACCGTTTTTAATATTCATTAAACGGTCTAAATTGCCTCCAGACTTTATATAAAATAAGGCATGTAAAAATGAAATTTCACTTGGTTCAGCAGCCCAAATAGTTTGACAAGCTATTTTAAATAACTCTTTTGAAGTTTTAAAATACATGGTTTGATTCATCCATGTGGCCAATGTCATCTCATCCCACTTTTGTGCATTTTTACTTTCCCAAGGCAACAGAAGGTTTATTTTTTTAGACAATCTATTAATTTTTTTAATAGCAAAATCTAAATCTAACAATGAGCCTATTGGTAAAGGTGGAATTAAGCCTTTATAACTTTTTAGTTTTTTACCAAACCAAATTCTACTTTTTCCGTCGTCGTAGGTAGGGAAGGTAAGTATATTACATTTTTTAATTAACTCATAAAATTTATCTTGGCTTGGCCCTACCCAAGCACCCCCTAGGTCTATGTAGGAGCCATCAGCTCTAATTTGGGTAAATACTCTACCCCCAACTCGGTCTCTCGCTTCTAAAACTAATACCTTTTTTTTGAGGTCAATTAATTTTTTAGCTGAAGTTAAACCAGAATAGCCTGCACCTACAACAATAACATCGTACATTGCAAAGGAAGATTTAATTTGCATACTTAATAATTAGCAAAGTAAATCTAAACAAATAAATGTATTAAGAATTTTTTTTGATTAAGTTTTGTTAAATCGAAAAATCAAATTAAGATGTATATTACTTTTGAAAATATTAATTCACAAGCTAGAATTTGGATTTATCAATCTGCTATTGAGCTTAATAGGGAACAAATTTTGGAAATTTCCAAAATTTTAGTTCCAAATATTGAAGAATGGGCCTCCCATGGAGCTCCAATTAGAGGGTCTTTTACATTTTATTTTAATAGGTTTTTAATTATTGCTGCTGACACCAACTTTAACGAAACTAGCGGTTGCTCAATTGACACTTCATCAAGATGGATAAAACAAATAAATTCTGATTTTGACTTAGATTTTTTCGATCGCTCCCAAGGGTATTTTGAGAATGAGGAGTTAAAATTTTTCCCAATTCTTCAAGCCAGAAAACATATTTCATTAGGAATTATTACCTCTGATACAATTATTTTAAATAACCAGATTTCTATAAAAAGCGATTTGGAAATAAACTGGAAAATTAAGGCCTCCGAAAGTATTTTTAAAAGGTATTTTCAAAATGAATTGGCTTAAAAAGGGTTAATTTTTTTCAATTTCTAATTTTCCAAATTACATGCTATTTTTATACATTTATATAAATACTCATGAAAGATATTAGTATGCTTGCATACTATTATTAGTTTTTATACTTTTGGTTTCTTTTGTATATAAAACCAATAACATTTGTATGATTAACAAAGCTTTAGAGGGCATAAATTTTCAACTATCAGAAGAACATTTAGCTGTTAGAGATGCATCAAGAGATTTCGCTCAAAACGATTTACTTCCTGGTGTAATTGATAGAGACATCGAATGCAAGTTTCCAAAAAATGAAGTAGCAAAGATGTCGGAACTTGGATTTATGGGAATGATGGTTGATCCAAAGTATGGAGGAAGCGGCATGGATACGTTAAGCTATGTTCTAGCTTTGGAAGAAATTAGTAAAGTTGATGCCTCTGCTGCAGTTATTATGTCAGTTAATAATTCATTAGTATGTTATGGATTAGAAGCTTATGGTAGTGAAGAACAGAAAATCAAATATTTAATGCCATTGGCCTCTGGAAAAAAATTAGGGGCTTTTTGCCTATCAGAACCCGAAGCAGGTTCTGATGCAACCTCTCAACAAACCACTGCTATAGATTTAGGTGATCATTATATGGTAAATGGGACTAAAAACTGGATTACAAATGGGAACTCTTCAGACATTTGTGTGGTAATGGCTCAAACTCATCCTGAATTAAAACATAAAGGCATCAATTGTCTCATAATTGAAAAAGGGCAAACTGGTTTTTCAATTGGAAGAAAGGAAGATAAAATGGGAATAAGGGCTTCTGATACTCATTCACTTATGTTTTCTGATGTAAAAGTCCCAAAAGAGAATAGAGTAGGTATAGAGGGTTTTGGTTTCAAATTTGCGATGAGTACATTGAATGGTGGCCGAATTGGAATTGCAGCTCAAGCTTTAGGGATAGCAGCCGGTGCTTTAAATCTTTCTATAAAATATGCAAAAGAAAGAAAAACTTTTGGTAAACCTATAGCTGACCACCAAGCTATTCAGTTTAAATTAGCCGACATGCATACAAAAATTCAAGCTGCCAGATTGTTGGTTTATAAGGCTGCTAGAGATAAGGATTTGGGATATGATTATGTAGAATCTGCTGCTATGGCTAAGTTGTATGCATCTGAAGTGGCCATGTGGGCAACTACCGAAGCCGTCCAAATCCATGGGGGGTACGGTTATGTTAGAGAATTTCATGTAGAAAGGATGATGCGGGATGCTAAAATCACTCAAATTTATGAGGGCACTTCTGAAATCCAAAAAATGGTGATAGCTCGTGAAATTTTAAAATAGAAAGCTTTTGGATTTTAATAAATCGAAAAGAATAGGAAATCCCCATTATCTCACTGCCTTTGTTTTTTACATTTGTAAAATATTTGCAATGCCAGCTTTTTATTGATTAAAATTTAGACAATTTTTAGATTTTTGGAGTTAAATTCTAAGAAATATATAACAAATTAAACAATTTTATGCTAAGCTTGTGTTTGAAACTAGAAAAATTATTATTAGTTTTGTACAAAAAGAATTTGTTTTCTTATATTTTTAAATTGACAAATCAAGTCTTATATATATCACTAATCTGAATCCTTTTATGGAAGATTATAACAAAATCATTGAGTCTCTTGGCGTAAAATTTGGTAAAGCCCGTCATATCAATATCCTTCAGCCTATTACTATAAAAAATTTCTATGATGTTGAAAATACCTTGCTAGTATTGTATAATGGAGATGTGCAATTGCAAGGACTAGAAGGAAAATTGGAGCCAGGCGATGTATTGTTTATTCCAGGAGGTAAAGCAACAACTGTTACCTATGGAGTTGGAGAACCGAAGCCAATTTCTTACGAAGAATTTATGACTCGAAGAGAAAATTATTTTGAGGCAATGAACGATCCTTCTGAAATCGGAATTGTGAAAAATTCATTTGGATTAATAGCATTTGAGGCAAAAGTTTTTGATTCAGTAAATTTCTTTACTTCTTTAGATATTCCTCCCTTTTTTATTTATAAAAACACAAAATTAGCCCAATTAATTAAAGAAATCTTGATTGAAGATTTTACAGATGAAGCTGGAAGGGGCAGGGTAATTGCAAACAAAACGGAAGAAGCGGTAATAGAAATAATTCGTTATATATTAAGAAATAGAATGTTTGTAGAACAATTGGCAACAAACAGTACCTATTTCAAAGATCCACGTTTAATTGACATTTTCACCTACATCAAAAATAATATTAACGGTGATTTATCCAATAAGCAACTTGCTAATGTAGCCAATGTTTCTGAAGACTACGTTGGTCAATATTTTAAAATGCTGACTGGTATTAATCCGCAGGATTATATTGAATATCAAAGAATGGAGGAAGCGGTCACATTGCTTCGTACTTCGAAAAAAAGTATAAGAGCTATTGGCTCAGAAGTTGGCTATAAAGACACTGCATATTTCTGTCGTAGATTTAAAATGATGTTTGGAATACCGGCAGGAAAAATGAGAAGAAGAGAATCATTGATGATAGGGAAATAGCAAATTGAGCTTTTTTGCCAAAGTAAATATATAAACTTGTTGGGGTATTGGTTGTGTTTTTCAATTTCTAGGTATTCATAATCTCAAAAAGAGCTTATTTTAAAATAACTGTATGTTTTGAATGAGCTAGTTTTATAGGATTAATTTTATTAATTATTTGGTATTGTTTAGGCATGAACTACTGCCTTTTTCCCTAACATTTCTGAATAAACTAAGTGTTTTTCTGAAATGCTTTCTGGCACAAATAAAAACCGTCGGTCATAAAGTTTTTCTCCCAACCAAAAGCTAACCCAATATTCGTTATTTATTATAAAAACTGAGGGGTCTATCAATTCAATTGACTGAAAACTTGAAGAGGGAATAGTTTCAAAAAAATGTCTCAAAATACCAGTTTGAATTTTATCACCTTCTGAGTTTGTTCCAAAACCCGATGAATTTATCAAAACTTTTGTTAATTTTTGGTCTGAATTATTTATCAAAACTACCTCCCATTGTTCACTATCCAGCAATCCTGGAATTATAGCCAGCAGAACATCTTTTGTTTCTGGCATTTCTATATCTTTCCTCATTCAATTCGAAATTCTTAATTTTTAGATAAATACTTTGTGTGTTTTGAAATAAATAAAAAAGAAATGACAATTTTATGTTGCAATACTCATAGCCTTTAAACTTAAATCTAAACTTTTTGCAGAATGAGTCAAATATCCCATTGAAATATAATCTACACCATACTCTGCATATTCTCTTACATTTTCGGGGCTTATTCCACCTGATGCCTCTACAGGGAATCGACCG
>JANNWE010000048.1:0-3471 GCA_031414675.1 Cytophagaceae bacterium | reverse complement strand
TTTCCAAATCGTGCGACGAACCATTCTTTTCGCCAAAATGTCTATTAAGTTTTTGGGGTTTAATAAATGATTGCGGTTGAGTGATTTTATCTTTAACCTTACTTTTCAGCTTCGGCTGACCGCTGGTCTGTCTGTCTAATTAAAAAAGCCGAAAGGTCGGACCCAAACCAAAAACACGCACAAATCGGAACGCTTAAACTAATTGTCCAAAATGAGTACTCTATTTAAATATTTGATAATCAGCATTTTATGAAAAAAATTAAAATCTTAAAAATCAAATTTCACAAACGGCCTCGGTTCGGTGCTCCGATTTTGAGATTCAAAGGAAATTGATATTTTATTTTTAGGGAATGACAGTAAAAAAATCTTCCCTATTTTTTCTGAATCAACAAATCACTGACTTAATCTCCAAAGTATTTCTAAGCTGCTCATAATTTAAGGCAAGCTGATCAATGTTGTTTATAACTTGATTTGTAAATTGATTGGAATTAGGCAATCTGGTGAATGTGGAGATACTTAATCCTATTTTACTAAGATAATATTTAGCCGTTATAGGATAAACATCATGCATTACGACCATATTATCTATTAAAAATTGTTGGGCCAAGGCCACTTGCTCTCGCATAGAAGGCTTATTAAAATTGTCGCAAAGCCAAACTACTAGTTCAGGAAAATAATTTCCTTGAATACAAGACAATCCGGCAGACCCTGCTTCTAATGACGCTACTGCGTGGGCCATGTAAGCATCGTATAAACCAAAATTATATCCTGAAGTTGCTTTTAATTTTTCCTTGATTTGCTCAATGTCTAAACAAGTATCTTTATGATAAACTACTCGGCCTGTTTTTACAAGTTCCCCTAAATGCTTTGGAGAAATTATCCTTTTATATGGCACAGGACATTCATAAAAACCCATCGGTATTTTTTCGGTGAGTTCTAAAAGTTGTAGCGCATTATTTAAAAAAGTATCTTCAGTTTCATCATCGCTAGCCAATAAAGAAGTAATTCCTATCACAGCATCTACTCCAAGATCATGTACTTTTTTTACTGTTTCTGCTTGTTTTTGTACATTGCCACCAAAGGTGCCTGTGGCTACCACTGGTACTTTACCTGCTGAAATAGCTATAACATGTTTAATAATGGAAAGACTTTCGGCTTCTGAAAGATAATACATCTCACTCGATAAACAATTGGCAAATAGGCCAGAGGCCCCCGATTCAAGGTAGAAATTAGTTAGTAAAGTTAGTCCTTGGTAATCAATGCTTCCATCATTTTTAAATGGAGTAAGCATAACCGGTACAAAGCCTTTTTTTGGAATAGACATATTTAAAAAAATAACATAAAGCTAAAAATTAAAAACTTAAAGCCAAAAAATGCTATGAAAATTGTTTACAATTGCTAAATCTTGAAGCACTTATCGATTAATTTTTTTAGCTATAAAACTAAATGCCCATCCAATAAAACTAATACAAATTAAAGTAAAATATGAAAATTATGATTAATTTAAACTACTGTCATCCAACTAAGTAAAATCTTTTGGTATAATCACCTAAATATTAAGCCCTTACAGGGCTTATGATTTGAATGGGGTGCTTTTTGTTACCAATATTGAATCCCTACGGGATTATTGATTATCAGATACTTAACATCTAAAAGTTCCTTTTTCTTAATTTAATCGGACACTAGTAATTTTAAACTTGAAATGCTTTTAAAGAATATTAGAATTTCTAGAAAAAAAATTAAAGAAAATGATATTGGAATTCTTTAGTTTTTAAACATCGATTTATAAAAAGCTAATCCTTCTGATGCTAATTCATCAGGACTATTGGCTAATGGTCTCCAAATTGAAGCGGCTTTGGCCAATTCTTCGGAAGGGGCACCAAATGTTTCTATAACTATTGCTCCATCATATCCAATTATTTCAAGGGCATTTTTTATTCCAATCCAGTCCACATTTCCTGTACCTGGGGTTCCTCTATCACTTTCATTCCCTTGGATGTGACACAAAAGATTCTTTCCAATTTTTAGTATAGATGCCGCAATGTTTTTCTCTTCAATATTATTATGAAAAGTATCTAGCGAAATTTTTATGTTCGGACTCGAGACTTCATTTACTAATGATAGCGCTTGGTCTGCAGTATTAATCATGTCGGTTTCAAAACGATTAAGCGGCTCCACTCCAATTATTACTCCATTTTTTTTTGTAATTTCACCCACTTTTTGTAGATTTTCTACACACCATGCCCGTTCTTGGTTTTTTTGTTCAGTAGAAACAATTCGTGTTTTTCCAACTGCAGAATAAACAGGGCCAGTAAAAATTGGGCTGCCCATATCTGCTGCAATTTGGATACAATCTACTATATAATCGAATCCCTCTCTCCTTATAGAAGGATTAACACTGGAAATATCCCTATTTGACCCAAAAGCCCCGCTAATCGTAATTTTTAAACCCAATTTTTCGGCCGTTTTTTTTAATTGAGTCCAATCAATTATATTTTTATCTTCAACAGCCACTTCGACGATATCATATCCCATTTCGGCTATTTTGTACAATAAATCAAAAGATTGGGTATTAAAAGGAGACACCCAAACAAAAGTACTAACTCCAAATTGAATCATAATTCAGATGTAAGTTTTAAAAATTGAATAAAAATAATTCTAAGACTTTCAGATTTTTGATATCCAAGACAGTTTCTATTTAACCCATTGTTTCTATGAGCAAAGTAAGAAAATGTAAAAAAAATTAAATCAGGAAAAATCAGGAATAGTAACTCTAATACCCCCTTTCATGGCTGATTCATGGGCACAAATACCCGCACAAGTATAATTTGCGGCTAAAACTGCATCAACAGCAGAATCTCTTCCTTCAATTATAGCTGCCATAAACTCTTGTACCAAATGTGGATGTGAACCCCCATGACCAGCTCCCTGCAAAAATGACACATGATTTGGATCATCAATTTTTTCTCGCTTGGTAAAATGCTTGATTTCTTCAATCAACATTTCATCTGTATCAGGTACATTTATTCGCTTAGCATTTTCTCCTCCATCAAAAATAATGTGTTCTTCGTCTTGCAATTGCTCCCATTCAAACGACATCTTGGTGCCATAAACATCATAACTTTCTCTGTATTGCCTAACCACATCAAAAAGAGACCTCGTAGCTTCTGCCACTACGTCTGAGTTTTTCAAAGTAAAAGTAGCAGTTTCAACAGCAAAAGGCGAACCATATCTACTAGCTAAGTCATCACTTAAGCGACCCGAACCATGACAAACTACGGTTTCTGCAGTAGTGTGATTTATTTTTAGCAATGGTGAAATGGCATGTGTTCCATTTAACATTGGGGGATAACCCTTCCAGTATTCGTCCCATCCATCCATACTCATATCTTGAATATGTGAGCCTCTAACAAACTGAATTCTACCCAGTTGACCGCTATCGGCTAGTTGAAGCCCATATAAAAACTCTCT
>JANNWE010000047.1:0-4698 GCA_031414675.1 Cytophagaceae bacterium | reverse complement strand
TTGAATCCCTACGGGATTATTGATTATCAGATACTTAACATCTAAAAGTTCCTTTTTCTTAATTTAATCGGACACTAGTAATAAACTATTACAAAAATTTAAAGTCAAACAATTAAAATTACCCTATGAAGCATTTTACTTTTTTTGTATTATTTCTTTTTTCTTTTGCTTCAAATGCCCAGTTGACATTTTCAACTACTGTTATTGACAAAAATGACAAAACAGAAATACCTTCCGTTGTTTACAAAGTAATTCCTTCTAAAAATATAAAAATAAAATTTTCTGGGCAAACAGACAAAAAAGGTGGGATATATATTGAAAAAATTCAGCCTGGAGAATACGATTTAATTTTAACTTCTGTTGGCTATGATACCTTAAAAAAAGCTTTTAGTGTTGCGGATAGAAATGTGAATCTAGGTAAATTAGAAATGAGTACTTCAATTATAATAATGAAGGAGCTTAAAGTCACTGCCAAAGCAGATAGAGTGACCATGAAAGGCGATACCACCCAATTTAATGCCGATGCTTTTAAAGTAAATCCAGATGCGAGTGCGGAGGATTTATTAAAAAAAATGCCTAGCATAGAAATAGAAAACGGAACAATAAAAGCTCAAGGTGAAAATGTAAAGCGAGTATTAATTGATGGAAAAGAGTTTTTTGGCAACGACCCTAACATGGCACTAAAAAATCTTCCTGCGGAAATTATTGACAAAATAGAAGTTTTTGACAGACAAAGCGATCAGTCCAGATTTTCGGGTTTCGATGATGGAAATTCCGAAAAAACGATTAATATATTGACCAAAAGTGGCAAAAGTAATGGGGAATTTGGTAAAATATATGCAGGATATGGTTCAAATGACCGATATGTGAGTGGAGGAAATATAAACTATTTCAAAGGAGAGAGAAGAATTTCTTTAATAGGGCTTTCAAATAATGTGAATCAAGTAAACTTTTCTTCTGACGACCTATTGGGAGCATTAGGAAGTGGCAGTTCTGGTGTGGGTGGTGGAGGCAGAGGTGGGCAAGGCAATAGAGGCAGCTCAGGTGGGGGTCAAAGAGGCGGTATGCCAGCCTCGCGAGGAGGAGGAACTGACCAAAGTAATTTCTTGGTGGGAAACCAAGGTGGTATAACGAATACTAATGCGATAGGATTTAATTATATAGACAAGTGGACTAAAAAAATAGAAGTTTCTGTTAGTTATTTCTTTAACAAAATGGGTAACAATGCTATTGATTCCATTGATAGAATAAATTTTACTGGTGTGAACACCCAGCAATGGTATAATGAAAACAGTTTCCAAAATAACACTAATTTAAACCATAAGATAAATTCCCGTTTTACGTATGATATTGATACCAAGAACAGTATTGTATTTACCCCAAACTTAAGTTTTCAAGCGAATCAAAAATTTTCAAACTTTATAGGGAAAACCATTTTGCCCAGTGGCGAAAATATTAATAGCATTTCCTCAGATCAAAATTCTGACAAAAATGCCTATAACCTTAGGGCAAATCTTACTTATAGACATAGATTTGAAAAAAGGGGAAGAACTTTTTCGATAGGATTAGGTGCAAATACCCAATCCAGTAATTCCGAAGGAGCATTACTTTCAAATAATAAAACATTTTTTCCACGAGTAAAAATTACCAACTTAGACCAAATAAATTCCGATACGACAGTAAACAATGGCTACACTTTACGTTTTGATTATAACGAACCTATAAATAAAAATAGTCAATTAAACTTTTCGTATCAAGGGAATTTTAGTGTTAATGAATCTAATAAAAAAACATTTGATATAGACGAAATTACTAAAAAATATGACAACCTCAATCCAGTTTTAAGTAACTCATTTTTAAACGATTACAATACAAATGCTGGAGGGATTTCGTATAGATATGCCAAAATGAGAAAAACATTTTTTAGTTTAAATCTAAATTTTCAGCATTCTGAGCTTGCATCAAAACAAGTACTTCCTAAAGAGCTAGAAGTGAACCGTACCTTTTTTAATATATTACCATTTGCATCTTTTAACTATCAATTTTCCAATACGAAGAATCTTAGAATATTTTATAGGTCTTCCGCTCGTGCACCTTCCATAAATCAATTACAAAATGTGGTAAATAATACGAATCCTTTACAATTAAGGGCGGGTAATCCTGATTTGAATCAAGAAGTATCTAACCTGTTAACTTTACGATATAATAGTGGAAAACCGAAAAAAGGGAACAGCTTTTTTACCTTTTTAAATGCAGAACTAGTTCAAAATAATATTTCAACTTCCGTATTTACAGCTCAAAAAGACACCCTATTTAGAGGTTTACTATTAGCCAAAGGATCTCAATTGAGCCTTCCTGTTAATTATGGAAAGACTTGGAATGTCCGTTCATTTATGACCTATAGTTTAGTAGCATTACCCATAAAATCAAACGTTAATATTAATTTGGGAGCCAATTACTCCTATTCACCGAGTCTTCAAAATCAGGCAGAAAATATTTCAACTAATACTAGTTTCACTTCGGGCTTGGTAATTGGTAGTAATATTTCAAAAAATGTAGATTTCACTATTTCGTATAGTGGAACCTATAATATTATCAACAACTCGCTAAATCCTGCTTTAAATAGTGATTATTTTAGCCAATTGATATCTTTAAAACTAAATTTACTTAGTAAAAAAGGATTCTTTTTTAATACAGAAGGAGTTAATACCAACTTTAATAGTATTGGGGATGATTTTGATCAAATTTTTACACTTTTTAACTTCAGTTTGGGCCAAAAGTTCTTGAAAAAGAAGCAAGGCGAACTAAAGATAACAGCATTTGACGTTTTCAACCAAAATACAAATGTTGGGAGAACAGTAAATGAAGCGTATATTGAAGATAGCCGATCTTTGGTTTTAAACCGCTATTTTTTAATGACTTTCACCTATACGATACGGAATTTTAGGTAAAAATTATTAAAAAAAAATATATTAACTATTACGCAAAATCATTGTTTAGCCAATTTATCAAATAAAACCTTTTGGGCAACTAAATTTTTAATAATCATTTTGGCATATCTATGCCCCATCAAGCCGGAGTCTATGGGGTCAAAAGATTGTGTTTGAACCGAATAAACCAATTTTTGGCCATTCATTTCAAAGAGATTACTTTCCCAAAAATATTTAGTATCCATCATGAAATACCCAGGCTCATAAATACGTCGATGCATGGTATCTCGATAGCCCCAAAACCAATTGTTGTAATACCCAAAAGGAGAATAATTTAAATCGGGTGTATTATAGAATCTTTCCCTTCTTTTGTCCAGGAGAACAATTGTAATAACGGCATCAATTCCACTATTTTTCAATTTTACAATAGCCTCTTCTTCGGTAATTTTGTCAAATGCTTTTGGCCCATATTCTTTTAAAGATGAAACAGCCTCATAGCCAAGAAGTGTCAAATCACCCACAAAATGGTTTTCCATACTTTCTTGAATAGAGCGGTCGGATTCAGTAATTAACCCTAAAACCATTACCTTCTTATAAGGTTTTACTTCCGAATCATTAGCTTTCCAACTTGATGTTATTCTAGCGGTAGAACAACTTTCTAAAATAAATAACAAAACAATGGACACACTAAATATATATTTCATTTCATTAAATGATTAGGGAAAATTTCAAGAAAGACATTTCTAATGCTAATCTGCGCTTTTATAGTTTAAAAAAATCGCTATTTCCAATACCTAAGCTCCTAACCTAAATAGAAAAAATTGAGAAATTGGAACCTATAATTCCAACCAATTTCAAGAATCAAATTCAATTGATAAATTGTTAATAAAAGAAAAAATAAAACCGGCTAGAATCGAGAAAAAACGCTCCTAGTAAATAATACCCGCCTTCATCTTGCTGTAAACTATTTCAAATAAAAAAACCTAAGCAGTAAATGGATTGCCTAATGGTTAGAAAAGTAAATTTAAATTAACCAATGAATTATTCTAATAGGAATTTCATTTCACTTCAATTTTTGCCTTATTTTGAATTTTACCAGACTCCACTTTTCTAGGCAAATTAATGCTAAGAACACCATCTTCATATTTTGCCTCTATTTCATCTCTTTTAATATTTTCTGGTAAAGAAAAACTTCTAGAAAAAGAAGAATAACTATATTCTTTTCTTGTAAATTTCTTATCTTTTTCTTCTTTATTTTCTTCCTTTTCACTACTAATAGTCAGCATGTTGTCTTCAATATCAATTTTGAAGTCACTTTTTTTCATGCCAGGAACAGCTAAGGATACTCTATACTCTGATTTATGCTCAGTAATGTTTACAGCCGGTACACTTTGTGCACGTGCTAGAACAGTGTCATTAACAAACCATTCATTCCATGGCTTAAAAAAATCATTGAAAACAAATGGAAGATTTTGTTTAGATCGCGTTAATGTTTGAGTTTCCATGATAGCTATAAAATTTAAAGGTTAAAAGATTTATTTAAAGCCAAAATTAAAATCAACTTTCCAAAAAAAAAATGACAAAAATTAGTTCATTGACACATAAAAATCATATTAAAAAAACATTCCTATTTTCAAATTTGCGAATAAAAAAGAATGAGAGAAAATAATGTTTATCTATCTAATTTTTCAAAGTATATACAAATAACATTCTTTGTTTTATGTATACTATATTTTGGAAGATCCCTTTTTATTCCTTTAAGCTTTTC
>JANNWE010000046.1:0-3990 GCA_031414675.1 Cytophagaceae bacterium | reverse complement strand
GGTTGATTGTTTCCTGAAACAGAAGAAGATCCTCTGATTTGAATAGTAGAGCCACTGCCTGGGCCACCGTTTGCACTAATTCTTACTCCAGCTACTTTTCCAGAAAGGGCGTTCACCACATTAGTTGAGCGAGATTCTGTCAAACTTTCGCCCTTTACTTCTTGTTGAGAAAACCCCAAAGACTTTTTTTCGCGCGTAATTCCCAATGCGGTTACTACCACTTCACTTAAAAGTTTGGAATCTGCTTCAAGTGATATGTCTAAAACTGATTGGTTTCCAACTACTTTTTCCTGGGTTGTGAAACCAATTGCACTGAAAACTAAAATAGAGGAACTTAAAGGAACTTTTACTGAATACTTTCCTTGAGCATCTGTAATTGTACCTAAGCTAGTACCTTTTACTAAAACTGAAACACCTGGAATTACTCCTTCAGAATTGGAGCTTATTATTCCTGAAACCATTTTTTCCTGTGCCCAGAGGACTAAAGGAGTAAAAATTAGGGTAAAATTTAAAAGTAAGATTCTTCTCATTTCATTCACTGTTTAGGATAAATTAAAAAAAATAAATGTCACCAAATACAAGCAAAAACCAAGACCCCGACCGCTCAGTGTAAGATTCTGAACCTGACGTTGGTGACAAAATCTTCTTGATTCAATTGAAATTGAATCAAATAATTTACTGTGTTTTAGAAAGAATAATTATCCTTTCCTTTTTGGTTTGTTGTACGACAAAGAATTCAAATAATGAATTTGGGAATTCCGCAAATCTTTCTAAAAATTGTATAGTAAATATTAAATTAAACAACCTTTTTCTGCGGTCGGAAAAGATTGAAAGAAGAATACTTTATTGTATTTTTTTAATATT
Source organism: Cytophagaceae bacterium (assembly GCA_031414675.1). GTDB lineage: Bacteria > Bacteroidota > Bacteroidia > Cytophagales > Spirosomataceae > Leadbetterella. Next base: position 3,126 of record JANNWE010000046.1, on the reverse strand, counting down.
TATGGGACAATAGTATAAATTAATAAAATATTGTCAAATAAAAAATTGGAAAATGTAGGAAAATAAGAAAAAATTATCAAAATAGTTGAATTTTTGATTGAAATTGTTCAAAATTTATTAAAAAAATTAAATTTTGTATATTTTTTGAGCTTAATTTGTAAAGTATAGGATATACCTTTTTTTACCAATATTTTTAAAATATACTTAATTTATAAGAATATTAGTTTAAATTTAAACCTATTTTTAAAATAAAGAATAGATTTTTTTAAAAAGCAATTAAAAAATTAACATTAATAAATTTTATTTTTATTTGTATTATATTTATATTTGCATTTCAATACCTTCATCAATAAATTTAACCTAAACTTGCATAAGCCTCAGTTATTAACTGGGGCTTTATTGTTTCTATTCACGAGTTCTTCTTTGTAAATAATTTTTTTTCATTTTGAAACATTTATTTAGAAGTATTAAATTTAAAATAGATTTATAAATTAAGGATAAATGTAAGTTTGAATCTTCTATTTATTAATTTTGCTATTATTTTGTTTAATTAAAAGAAAAATAAGTATGTCTTCGCTCGCATCTGAAAATTTTATAAGTGGAATCCAGCAAGTAGGAATTGGAGTAAAAGACGCAGGAGAAGCGTTTGAATGGTATAACAGAGCCTTTGGTTTGAATGTTCCTGTTTTTGATGATGTTGCAGAAGCTAAGCTCATGGTAAATTATACGAATGGAATCATTAGAAAAAGAAGAGCAATTCTAGCCATAAACATGGCTGGAGGAGGAGGAGCTGAAATTTGGGAATCTAAAAATCCCCTACCATTATCTAATAAGGTTATTCCCAAAATTGGCGATTTGGGTATTTTTGCTTTAAAAATTAAATGCCAAAATGTTTTAAAGTTTTGTAATGACAATATGGTAGCCATATATAAAGATCCAAAAGGAAATCAAATAGGATGGTTATCTGATGTGTATGGAAATAATTTGCAAGTTGTAGAGGATGATTCTTGGTTTAAAACAAATGTTTCTAACACAGGAGGAGTAGTAGGAGTGGTGATTGGTGTTAGTGATATTGAAAAATCTTTACAATTATATAAAAATGCTTTAGGTCTAAATGAGGTTATTTATGATGTAAAAGGCAAATTTGATGATTTTATAGGTTTATATGCGAATAATAATGAGTTTAGAAGAGTTTTATTAAAGAAAACAGAATCAGAAGAAGGGGCATTTACACGTTTATTTGGCAATATTCAAGTAGAACTAGTGCAAGCTTTAGACGCAAAAGTAAATACTATTTTTGAAAACAGGAGTTGGGGAGACTTGGGTTTTATTCATGTATGTTTTGATACCTTAAATATGGATAAGCTGGAAAATAAGCTTTCAACTTTTGGTTATAAATTCGTAGTTGACAGTGCCAATTCTTTTGATATGGGTGATGCAGCAGGAAGATTCACTTACATTGAAGACCCAGATGGTACTTTACTTGAATTTGTTGAGACACATAAAGTGCCAATTTTAAAAAAAATAGGTTGGTATATAGATTTGAGAAAGAGAAAAACGCAAAAACCTTTGCCAAATTGGATGGTAAATACACTGGGTTGGGGTAAAGTTAAATTGAAATAATATTGATTATTGTATAGTTATATAAAATTCATACAATGAATTTCAATTCTAATTTGCTTGATATATTTTAATTTATTATCTTTGCACCTCGATTTTGCGAATGCCTCTTTTTGCCTATTAAGAAGCCTCTTTGCTAGTAACAATATTTATCAAAAAAATTTTATTTTATAATGGATTTAATTAAATTTGTAGAGTCGGAATACAGCAACGCTCGCTCAAGTGTTCCAGATTTCAAGGCAGGAGATACTTTAAATGTTTATGTAAAGATTTTCGAAGGAAATAAAGAGCGTATTCAGTTGTTTCAAGGTGTTGTAATTCAAAGAAAGAATTATAACACAACTGGTGAAACTTTTACTGTTCGTAAAATTTCGAATGGGGTAGGAGTTGAAAGAATTTTTCCAATTTTATCACCTAGCATTGATAAAATTGAAGTTTTAAGAAAAGGTAAAGTGCGTCGAGCTAAGTTATATTACTTGAGAGGCAAACACGGAAAAGCTGCTAGAATTAAAGAATTGAAAGTGGTTAAAAAATAATCACCTCAATATTTTAACTAATAGCTTTTTCATAATTTGTGTAAAAAATGTCATCTTTATGAGATGACTTTTTTTTTAGAAGTATTTCCAAAAATTTGTATGTTAAGTTTTTCAAAATATCAAGGAACAGGAAATGATTTTATCATGATAGATAATCGTGATAGCTTGTTTAAAAAATCTAAAGAAGAGATTGCTTTTCTTTGTGATAGAAGATTTGGTATTGGAGCAGATGGACTTATTTTAATCGAATGTCAATCTGATTTTGATTTCAAAATGAAATATTATAACGCTGATGGTAATGAAGGTAGCATGTGTGGCAATGGTGGTCGTTGTGCTGTAAAGTTTGCATCAGATTTGGGAATTTTTAGTAAAAAATCAACATTTATTGCAATTGACGGAGTGCATTTCGCTTCAATAGAAAAAAATGAAGTATCCTTAGGTATGATAGATACTAATGAAATTCAAAAAGTGAAGGAAGGCTTTTTCTTAAATACCGGCTCCCCTCATTTGGTTATTTTTGTTGAAGATGTTAATAAAATGGACGTAAAAAATAGTGGATCTTCCATTCGATATTCAGATTTTTGGATGGAAAAAGGGGGGGTTAATGTTAATTTTGTTGAAAAAATTGGTGAGGATTCAATTTTTGTTCGCACCTATGAGAGAGGGGTAGAAGATGAAACATTTTCTTGTGGTACTGGAGTTACTGCATCTGCTTTGATTGCCAGTCAAATTTTAGCTATCAAATCTCCTTGTATAGTACAAACTTTAGGAGGAAAGCTTACAGTAAGTTTTTCTATTGAAAATAATAATAAATTTAAGGAAATAGTATTGAAAGGCCCTGCAAAATTTGTGTTTTCGGGTCAATTTTGATTTTTTTTGATTTTTTTTGGCAAATTTCTTTGTCTATAAATAATTTTATACTTATTATTGTGTGCAAAATAAAAATTTCTTCTTAGATTCTTCCATTTTG
>JANNWE010000045.1:0-1866 GCA_031414675.1 Cytophagaceae bacterium | reverse complement strand
AACACCGCCTTTCCAAGCTTTATATAATTTGCATTGTACTAAATCATATGCGATATAACACTCAGAATCTAATGCAACGGTTAACATTCGAGGCTGAAGATCTAAAACGGACCTAAATGCCCAGACATCTAGGGGGCGTTTACAACGGTAGTGGGTAAAATATAACTTGAGACAAAAATTGTTGCTCCAAAAACAAGCAGCCACTTTTTTATTTCCTTTCGCATTAAAATATCTTTTAAAGCCGTTAAATATAGTTATTTTAGATCTATTTATTATTGTATTTCCTATATATTTTGTTGGTCTTTAGGTTCTACCAGACGATTGACGTTTGAGTTAATAATGCAATTAATATGTTCATTTTTAAAGAATAATTTTAATTTTTTTTTAAACAAACAATCGCTACTTCATATATTTTGGATTATACTTTCCTTGTTTTTTAAAGCCTTCAAATGGTCTCATTGCTCCGAAACGAGGGTAAGAGTCAAAGATGTTTCCATCGGCGGTCATTCTTGGGTCATTTTGTTCTTTAAGTTTTTGTTCTAATTCTGCACTTAATATCTTTAAAATGGGCTTCATTTTTTCAAATTTTGAAATGTCATTTAGGCAAAAAGGATCCTTGACGATGTTATATAACTGTTCAGAATCCCGTTTTTCAAAAGCAATTTTAAAAAGCAGGGGGTATTTGGCCCTTTCTTTTATCATAAACGTTTTGGATGGAGAATCGTCAATGTCTTCGTATCCTTCCAAAATGGCTTTTACTCCTTTTGTTCCTTCAGTAGATTCTTTTTCTATAGGTGGAGGGTCGCCTAAAGGCCATCTTTCAGGCTTAAAATTTTTAATATAAAGGTATTCTTTTGTACGTATTGCTCTTGCTGGGTATCCCAGGTTGTCAGGACGGGCATGGGTATGCCTTTCTCTTCCGGTTAATATATATTTTCGTGATACATCGATATTTCCTGATTTTGAGCTTTTAAAAATAGGCATTAAGCTTTTGCCAGAAAAGTCTTCAAAATGTTTAACACCTGCTATGTCCAAAATAGTAGGGGCTAAATCAATTAAGCTTATTAAGTCATCCACTTTTCTGTTTTTGCCATTAATCACTGGTCCAGCAATTGCTAATGGCACATGGGTTCCGTATTCTTGTAGATTGGCTTTAGCATACGGGAAAGCCATGCCGTTGTCGGCAGTTACAATAACAATGGTATTTTCTAATTCACCAGCATCTTTTAATAGTTGAAGCATTTTTCCCAATTGGGTGTCAAACCAATTTATTTCCAAAGCATAATCCAACATTTCACCTTTTATTAAATCACTAGAAGCTAAGAATGATGGGACTTTCAATTTATTAACGGAAAAACCTGCTTTTTGGCCAGAGCCGGCTTCATATTCTCGATGAGGTTCTTGACTTCCATACCAAAAGAAAAAGGGTTGATCTTTTGGTTTAGCTTTAAGAAAATCATTGAAATTGGCGGCATAATCTGTAGTGCTTATTCCCGTTGTGGGTACGCTTATGAATTTTCTTGAATTATATTCAGGACCAACTGGGTTTCTATTCCATCCCGAATCTTTATAATTGCCTGGACTCCATGGCTTACCAGTGAATCCTAATGCATAGCCAGAAATTTCTAAGGCATCGGTAAAAACATGAAATTTCTTAGGAAACAAACTGCTATGAGTTCCAGCTTCCTCTAATTGCCAAATTTGTTTGCCCGTTAGTATTGCTGCTCTTGATGGGCTGCATTGTGGTGCGGCCACAAAGGCGTTATTAAATAGTATGCCCCGTGCTGCTATACTATCAAAAATAGGTGTCTGAAAAGCGGATTGACCATTAGCCGAAACATGAGGGAACGATTGGTCGTCGGCAAT
>JANNWE010000044.1:0-9101 GCA_031414675.1 Cytophagaceae bacterium | reverse complement strand
CTGGGCTAGACCCCATCACTTGTATGGAGATAAATAATTTGATTAGTAAAGTGCAAGAGGAATATAAAACTACGTCAATCATTATAACACACGACCTTACTTGTGCCAAAATGACTGCGGACCGTGTATCGATTTTGTTTGAAGGTAAATTTTTAATAGAGGGGACATTTGATACCGTTTTTGCCTCAAAAGACCCAAATATCCAATCGTTTCATGACTATAATTTTATTTCAAATAAAAATATTATGAATGGATAAGAATAAAAATTACTAGTGTCCGATTAAATTAGGGAAAAGGAACTTTAAGATGTTAAGTAACTGATAATCAACAATTCCAGAGGGATTTAATGTTGGTAAATAAAAGTACCCCCTTCTAATCAAAAGCCCTGTAAGGGCTTAATATTTAGGTGATTATACTAATAAATTTTGTTTAGTCTGATGATATTAAATAAAAATTAAGCGATAATTAAAAAAGATAGCTTCACATAAAAAACTAGTGGGTATTGGTTAAAAAAAATTGAAATGAATACGATTTATATAAAATATTACTATTTAGGTTATTAAATTTAAATATAGAATGGAAACTCCAAAAACAAAAAAACAAGTAATAGTAGGGATATTTATATTACTGGGCGTCGCAATTTTTTCAATCACCATATTTACATTGGGTGGGCAAAAAAAAACTTTTGTGAAATCGTTTGCCATAAATGCCATTTTTAACGATGTTTCAGGCTTGCAAGCTGGCGGTAATGTTTGGTTTTCAGGTGTTAAAATTGGCACCGTAAAAAAAATCAAAATTTATGGCGACTCAAAAGTCCTTGTAACCATGAGTATTGAAAACGACCTGCAATCGCATATTCATACCGATTCTAAAGCAAAAATAGGCTCAGATGGCCTCATTGGCAATAAAATTATCGTTATTTATGGTGGTAACCCTACCAAACCAATTATTAATAAAAATGGATATTTGGCTGTTGAATCAATTGCAAGTACCGACGATATGGTGGCAACATTGCAAGAGAACAATAAAAACTTACTGGCCATTACGACTGATTTTAAAAGTATTTCAAAGAAAATTGATGAGGGTAATGGTGCAGTTGGAGTATTATTAAATGACCAAACCCTTGCCAATAACTTGAAAACTGCAATAGGAAGCTTGCAAAAAACGGCTTCTAATTTCGAAACTGTATCACTAAGCAGTAAAGTTGTTTTGGTCAATTTGGAAAATTTCTCCAATAAAATAGACAAGCCTGGCAATTCAATTCACGATTTGGCTTCTGATACAATCCTATATCGTTCAGTAAAATCAAGCCTGAAAACTTTGCAAAATGCTACTTCTTCCGTTAGTCAATTTTCAAATAATCTAGAAAAAGTGAGCCAAAATCTCAATAAAAAAGACAATGCCATTGGTGTATTATTGAATGATGATGAAGTGGGCAATTCTATGAAAAAAACCATGAAAAACCTAGAAAGTGGCAGCAAGAAACTGGATGAAGATTTGGAAGCGATTCAGCACAATTTTCTGTTGAGAAGGTTTTTTAAGTTAAAAGCAAAGGAAGAGAAAAAAATGAAAAATGATTCGACTTTACAAAATAACTAAACTGTGAATTTTGTAAAATTACCGTAAAATTATATAAGATTTTTAGTGCAAATCATTGGTTTATTTGTCAAAATATTTAAGATGAATAAATTAAGAAACAAAATCGCTATAATTACTGGCGGTGCAGGCAGTATCGGGATGGCTACGGCTAAGCTTTTTTTAGAAAATGGTGCCAAAGTAATGTTGGTGGATTTACAGGAAGATGACCTCCAAAAAGCTGTGAAATCTTTGGACAGCCTACACGTAAAATATTGTGTGCCTGATGTTTCAAAAGTTGCAGATATAGCCAGATATGCAAACGAAACAGTGGAAAAATTCGGCAAAATTGATGTTTTTTTCAACAATGCGGGTATTGAAGGCGTAGTAAAACCTCTTGTGGATTATCCGGAGGATGTAGTTGATAAAATTATAGACATAAACATAAAAGGCGTTTATCTTGGTAATAAGTATGTGTTGCCACTTATGAATGATGGCGGAAGTATCATTCTCACTTCTTCGGTAGCAGGCATTGTGGGCTTTGCAGGTTTAAGTGCCTATGTTACGAGTAAACATGCGGTAGTAGGTATAATGCGAGTAAGTGCATTGGAGGCCGCACCTCGTAAAATCAGAGTCAATTCCGTGCATCCGTCGCCAGTAAATAATCGTATGATGCGATCTATCGAAGAAGGAGCTTCTGCGGGCCATGCTAAAGAGGTACAAAAACAATTTGAAGCTACAATTCCTTTGGGCAGATATGCAGAGCCAATAGAAATTGCCAATCTAGTGCTTTTTTTAGGCAGCGATGATAGCCAATTTATAACGGGCACTACTCAAATAATTGATGGCGGAATGTGTGTACAGTAGATAGAAGCGTATGAAAAATAAAAAATTGTCACCGCACCAAAAAAAGGTGGCTACCGTAATGCATGAATTCAAAGAGGGCGAATTACATGCTGGAAAATCCGATACCATAGTAACCAACCCAAAACAAGCCATTGCCATTGCATTGAGTGAGGCAGAAGGATTGAAAAAAAATTGAAGAAAAATTTTGTAAAGTAATCCAACGTCAAAAACAATCTTCTTTTTCTTGACCTTCATTCACTGATTCATCCATTTTTTGGGTTGAAGGAATTTGGGTAAGATTCAGCGTTTTACAATGATGGATGGAAGATAAATTTAATTGTGCAATGAATAATAAAAAACAAATTATCATCATCGGTGCAGGCTTTGCTGGTCTTAAATTAGCGAGGTCACTCAATAATCACCCCGATTATTGTATTACCTTAATTGATAAAAACAATTACCACCAGTTTCAACCTTTGTTTTACCAAGTGGCCATGGCGAGTTTAGATGCTAGTAACATCTCTTTTCCGTTGAGGCACATGTTCAAAAAAAGCGAAAATGTGAGCATCCGATTGGCATCGGTAATTAACATTGATACCCAGCACAACAGAATAGAAACGACAGGTGGCAATTTTGATTTTGATTATTTGGTGATTGCCACAGGTGCGACCACCAATTATTTTGGTAACAAAAACATTGAAGCACTAACATTTCCTATGAAATCAACGTGGGAGGCATTGCAAATCCGTAATTCCTTACTCCAACATTTTGAAGATGCGGTATCTTCCAAAATGGCAAAAAGCGAGAAACTTTTATCGGTTGTTATTGTGGGTGGTGGGCCAACGGGCGTTGAGTTGAGCGGAGCTTTGGCAGAAATGAAAAGAGATTCTTTGCCGAATGAATATCCCGAACTGGATTTTACCAAAATGGAGGTCTATTTATTAGAAGGTACAGGCAAATTATTGGGTAACATGAGTGAAATTTCCTCCATAAAATCAAAGGAATATTTGGAAGAAATGGGAGTAACCGTAAAACTTAACACAATCGTAAAAGATTATGACAGTAAACGTGTTTTCTTGCAAGACGGTTCTGAAATTGACACCACTTTGGTGATATGGGCAGCAGGCGTAACAGGAAATATGCCTTTGGGAATCCAGCAAACATTAGTAACAAAATCCAATCAAATTAAGACCGATATTTTTAATAAGGTTCTTTCAACAGACCATATATTTGCACTTGGCGATATTGCTTTTATCGAAACTGAATTATATCCAAGAGGATTTCCGCAATTGGCAAGTGTGGCGATTGACCAGGCCAGTAATTTGGCAAATAATTTCAAACTTTTGGCATCCAAAAAAGCTTTGAAACCGTTCAATTATGTCAATAAAGGTAGTATGGCAACTGTTGGTAGAAACAAAGCCGTTGTGGATTTGGCCAAACCCGAATTGAGTTTTCAGGGATTTTTTGCCTGGCTAATCTGGATGACGCTGCATTTGTTTTTACTAATCGGGTTTAAAAATAAGCTGATAGTTTTCATCAATTGGATTTATAAATACTTTACCCGTAGGCAATCCCTTTCTCTGTTGTTTGAACCTTTGAGAAAAAAGTAGCTCTCACCCTATATGAGGTATCCAAACGCTCAAACTACAACAAGGACATTTTGAATTTTTAAATTGGTTTCACTGAATTTTAATATGTTGATAATTAAACTACAAAAAATCTTTATTTACTAAAAATAGACATGAAAAAAAAGCTAAAAGGAGTACACAAAAAAAGTAAGCATGGCATTATTTCAGTTGTGCAGAAAGCAAGTAATGGTATAAGCAAAAAGGTGGCTAAAGTTGACTTAAGCAAAATAAAAAAACACGGTATTATCTCAGTTGTCCAGTCTCCCAACGAAGAAACTACAAGGAGTAGCTACGTATAGCTTGTTTGTATTTTCCGTGGGTGGAGTAGCTGTGGCTCCTTCATCTCTAATTGCTGTTTTTTATTTTGCACAAATGATTTTTATAGTTTCTATAACCCAATCAATATGACATTCAAATACATCTTCATCACACTCATGCACGAATTCATCCACTCTACGGGTTTTTCTAAGGCTTTTGGCTATGGGAATATCACCCAATTGACCGAAGAAATCTCCAAACCCTTGGGCTTATTATGGTTTTTAACTGCAATATTTTTTATTATCTGTATTGCTTTATACCTTCTAAAAAAAGATAGTTGGACGTATTTTGCACTTTTTGGGGTGGTTTTATCCCAAATTCTCATCATCAATAGTTGGCAAGACGCTAAGTTTGGCACAATTGCCAATGTGATCATTTTGCTGGTTGCAATCGTTGGTTTCTTTCAAATAAAATTCAAAAATGAATATAAAAATGAAGTGAAAATTGAGTTGGAGAAAAGTAAAAATCTATCCGATTTTAAACTATCTGAGGCAGAAATAGCCTATTTGCCGGAGCCCGTACGCAAATATATCCGATACGTAGGTTGTATAGGTAAACCCACTGTAAACAATTTTAGGGCTGATTTTACTGGGAAAATAAGAGACCACGCAAAACCAGTTTGGATGGAACTTACTTCTGAACAATACAATTTCATCAAAACGCCCACTCGATTTTTTTATTTGGATGCCACTATGAAAGGTTTTCCAGTGGCGGGTTTTCATTGTTTCAAAAATGGAGTAGCCTATATGGATATTCGTTTGTTGTCCATCTTCAAAGTCGAGTATCAATCTGGGGCTGTTATGGATACTTCCGAAACCGTAACTTTTTTCAATGATATGTGCGTGATGGCTCCCGCCGCACTAATTGATAAGCGAATTGAATGGTTAGAGGTGCAAGGCAATAATGTAAAAGCCTCATTCACGAATAATGGAATTACCATTTCGGCATGGCTTTATTTAAATGAAAAAGGAGAATTAGTAAATTTTACTTCTGAAGATAGGTCTGCCCTTGGAAAAAATGGCGAAACGGTAAAACTCAAATGGAGTACGCCTTTGCGAGACTACAAAGTGATAAATGGTTACAAATTAGCGAGTTATGCTGAGACAATTTATACTTATCTTGATGGTGATTTTACTTATGCAACTTTTACTGTTAAGGATATTCGGTATAATTTGACGAAGTAAGAAAATTGTTATTGAAAAAAAAATTAATTTTAAAATTAGCAAAATGAAACAAATATTATTCTTATCAACTACCGTATTACTTTTCTTTATAGGTGTATCAAATGTAAAAGCCCAGGCTTTAATTGATTTTGAAACAGGGCTTGTTTCTACGGGTTACAATAATGTTCGTATTCCAGGCGATCTAGGTACAAGATTTTCATTGAAGGACGATCTTACTCCAAAAACAGAATTATTCTACAGAATTAGATTGAATTATACCCTAAAATCCCGTCATACATTTTCACTGTTATATGCTCCTCTCGAAACAAAATCTGAGGGTAAAGTAAAAAAAGACATTTTATTTGAAGGCATTGTATTCCCTGCCAATACTCAACTTGTTGGCACCTATAAATTTAATTCTTACCGGCTTACCTACCGATATGCTATTGTACAAAAACCCAAATTTGAGTTTGGCTTGGGGCTTACCGCAAAAATCAGAGACGCTAAAATCGCACTTTCTTCGTCTGGATTAGTAAAAGAGAAAAGCAATGTAGGGTTTGTGCCCATTATTAATTTCAGGCTATTATGGCATATTGATAACAAATTCGGTCTATTGCTTGATGGCGATGCACTTGCGGCACCACAAGGAAGAGCCGAAGATGTGCTGATTGCCGCTACCTATAAGTTAACTGAAAATTTAGGAGTACGTGCAGGGTATCGCATTCTGGAAGGTGGTGCAGACAACGATGAAGTTTACAATTTTGCATTATTTCATTACGCATCAGTCGGGTTGTCTTATACTTTTGTGAAAAAGAGATAAGTCGTTTAATGAAAGAAAAACTTGCATTTTCAAATAAAGCCAATTGATGCAATAAAACATGAACCTTTATTTGAAAACACGTAATTCATTGCCTTTGTTTGAGTCCTCACAAACGATATGTCGAGAGATTGAAATTTAGTAAATGGCTATGATGAAGCACATATTTGCGGAGATACAGGTTTGATAATGGTAAAATAAATTAAATACAATTAATATGACTTTAGCCGAAATAATAAATTATAGGCGTTCGGTAAGGCATTACAAAACGCTTGCTATAGATGCAGAAAAAGTTAAACGTTGTATTGAACTGGCAACTTTAGCCCCTAACAGCTCCAACATGCAGCTTTGGGAGTTTTATCATATCACAAATCCAGAAATTTTAAAAAAACTTTCAATTGCCTGTTTAAATCAAGGATCTGCAACTACTGCTCAACAAATGGTGGTTTTTGTAACTAGAGAAGATTTGTATCGAAAAAGAGCAAAAAAAATGTTGGAATTAGAAACTCAAAATGTTTTAAAAAATAGTCCAGCGCTAAAACAAGAAAAAAGAATTAAAAATTGGAAAATGTATTATGGAAAAATAATGCCATTTTTGTACCTACGCTTTTTGGGGATTTTCGGAATTGTCAGAAAAATTATAGTAAACATCGTAGGGCTTTTCAGACCCATTGTTTACCAAGTATCCGAAAACGATACGAGGGTTGTGGTTCATAAAACTTGTGCTTTGGCAGCCCAAACATTTATGTTGGCAATGGCCAACGAAAAGTATGACACTTGCCCCATGGAAGGTTTTGATAGTAGAAAAGTGAAAGACATTTTAAAATTGCCACATGGTGCCGAAATCAATATGGTAATTTCTTGTGGTATTAGAGATGAAAATGGCGTTTGGGGAGATAGAATGAGATTGCCTTTTGACGAAGTGTATCGAAAAATTTGAAATCTATATATGATGTAAATGAAGTGCTCAATTGAATATTTATGTTTTGAATGTTTCGCTCCCCTACCTATTTTCAAATTATGGTTCGCACTATGCCTCATTTATCTTCTGCATGTTTTTAATGATAACAGTTTTAATAATTTTAAAATCGGGAAAAAAATTATCGTTTTCAAAACTAATTCCATGTAAGTTTTAGTCTTCTTGATAACAAAAACATAGTGGGAAATATGTAAACTATCCTTAAGATTATGTAACATTTCTCGTCACCCAAAACCATACCTTTATCATATGAAAAAGGTAATCGTTTTATTAATAATATTTTATACAAGTTCTTTCGCACAACATGAAGGGCATCAAATGCCAGAAAAGAAGCAAAAAACTCCAAATAAAAGTATTGCTACCACTCCAAATAAAAATATTTCTGAATACAATTCAAAAAAAAATACCCTCCCACTTTCCAGAATAGTTGCTCAGAATTTAGTAAAACCTACGGGCAAAACCGTGGAGTATGATTTAAATATTGACTATAAAGAAGTTAATTATACGGGTAAAAAAGCTACTGCCATCGCCATAAACAACGGAATTACAGGACCAACTTTGCAATTTACAGAAGGAGATTTTGCCATAATCACGATTCATAATAAACTCAAAACCGAAACTTCCATTCACTGGCACGGTATTTTAGTCCCCAATAGACAAGACGGGGTTTCTTACCTTAATACGCCTCCCATTTTAGCTGGACAATCTTACACTTTTCGATTTCCTATTCTGCAATCAGGTACGTATTGGTATCATGCACACAATATTCAGGAACAGATTGGATTACATGGTTCTATTGTAATTCAACGCCAAAAACCAACCATTAAAGTTGACAAAGAAGTCGTTCTATTAATTTCAGACTGGGCAGATGAAGGAGCGGGAAGCATCATAAAAAATCTGAAACGAAGAAATGAATGGTATGCTATTCGTAAAAATAATATCCAAAGTTTGGATAGAATTATCAAAAACAAGGCTTTAGGATCTTATTTGAAGCAATCATTTCAAAGAATGCCACCAATGGACATTTCAGACATTGCTTACGATAAATTTTTTATTAATGGTATGATAACCAGTAGTTTAGAAAATTTAATACCCAATGAAAGAATTAGAGTTCGAGTTATTAATGCCGGAACATCATCTTATTTTAACTTCAATTTTGCAGGTGGTGAAATGGAAATGGTTGCCAATGATGGGCAAGATGTTCAACCCATAAAAGTAAATCATCAGCTTATGGGCATGGGAGAAACCTTCGATTTTATTCTGACAATACCTAACGATATGGCTTATGAAATAAGAGCAACTGCTCAAGATGGTTCGGGCTTTGCTTCGTTTTTTCTAGGAAAAGGAATGAAAATGGAGGCACCAACTATCCCCAAACCTAATTTATACGAAATGACTCGTACCATGTCGTCCATGAACATGAACGCTATGAAAATGAAAGGCAATCCTGTTAAAACATTTCCGACTTATAAAGGCATTGAAAACACCATCCAAAACCCTATGAATGAACATGATATGAAGGGAATGGACATGAAAAATAGGAATGCTCAAAAACATGATAGGAAGAATATGCAAGATCATGACATGAAAAATATGGATATGAGTGATTCAGAAAGTATGGAAGGAATGGACATGAATTTGGGCGAATACAACACGAGCAATTATCATAACTTGAAATCTACTGAGCCCATCGTTTTTCCTGAAAATCGCCCATTGCGTGAAATAAGGCTTGAGTTATCGGGTGATATGCGAAGGTATATTTGGGGGTTCAACGG
>JANNWE010000043.1:0-1832 GCA_031414675.1 Cytophagaceae bacterium | reverse complement strand
AGCTCTTCTATCAGAGTTTCCCTCTCTCAAAACTGGGTTAACGGCACTTCCTTTAAGTTTATCATATTTTAATCTAACCAATTTCTCTTCTTCAGTAACCGGCAATTCTGGGTAGTCTGGTATTTTATAGCCTTTTTCTTGTAATTCATTTATTGCTTCAGAAAGTTGGGGAATTGAAGCACTTACGTTGGGTAATTTAATGATGTTTGCGTCTGGTGCGGTTGCCAAAGCACCCAAATATGCTAAATCATCAGTTACATTTTGACTTTCACTTAGGTATTCTGGGAAAGCTGCAATAATTCTTCCTGCTAAAGAAATGTCCCTTGTTTCTATAACCACTCCAGCTGGCTTCGCGAAAGCTTCAATAATAGGAAGTAAAGAATAAGTTGCCAAAGCTGGTGCTTCGTCAGTAATAGTGTAAATGATTTTTGCTTTTTGATTCATATTCTTTTCTTGATTATATTCTTAATTTTGAAATAATAGAAATAACATATTTCAAGTTTCAATTAAAAACAATTAATAATATTTAATTCTGCAAAGTTAATAAATTCAAGAAACAAATTGAAGAATTGAATTGTCATATCTACAAAATCTAAACAATCAAAGTTTTAAAAAATTTAAATTTGATATAGACTGTTGAAAATCAATATATTGATTTTAAATTTTTGATATTTATTTGCTAAATTTCTTAAAATTAATTAGTATTGCAAGAAAAATTAATGGGTTATTTTGTTCGAATTTGTTTGTTGTTTTTCTTATGTGTGTCTCAAGTAAAGGGTCAATTTAATGTAGATTCACTTAACTTGTTTAGAAGTCATTATATTTTAGAAACAAAAGGTAGATTTCCAGATCAAAAACAGGACTTTTTTGATTTTAATCCTAAATTCAGTATTGCATCTAATTATAAAACACCTCGAAAACCGAAGATAATTTCTATTCCAACATCAGGAGTGAAAATCAAAGATTATTCTGAGTTTGCAATTATTAATTTTTCGGTTGATGGTAAAGAATATAAGATTACTGCTTATAGGCCATCTCCAATTATTCCATTGTATAAAAATTTAGTGTTTATACTTTTTAAAGATCTTTCAGCACCTGTAGATACTTATGGTGGCGGAAGGTATATGGATATGGACATTAAAGATTTCAATGACGGTAAAGTAGTTATTGATTTCAATAAAGCGTATAATCCATATTGTGCTTTTTCAGATGGATGGAATTGCCCTATTCCTCCATTAGGAAACCACTTAAAATTAAGGATAGTAGCAGGAGAAAAAAAACCGCTGACAGAACATTAATAAAATTTGCTGTTTTGCACTTTGTTGAGGCAAATTTGGTTTTTGACTTTTCTTTTAGGTATTTCTTTTACTATTAAAAACTTCATAAAAATTCTTAAATACAGATTCTGTGACTCTTTTTGCTTTTATGAAAAGTAGGAATTTATTATTTGTAATAAACCTATTTTTTAAATATTGATTTTAGATATAACCTCCATCTTTTCAAAACATAAACTATTTTTAAAAAACAATGTATAAATTTCGTCGAAATGCTTTAAATGTAAAAATAAACTAAATTGCAGCAAAATATTGATATTGAAAATGATTAAAATTTTAGAGAATGTTTCTTTAAAACCCTACAACACTTTTGGAATAACAGCTTTAGCTAAATATTTTGCTGTGTTTAGTTCACTACAAGATTTAATGGATGTTCTAAATAGTGAAGCTTTTGTAAATACCAAGAAATTCTTTTTGGGAGGGGGGAGTAACATATTATTATTAAATGATTTCGATGGCTTGGTTTTAAAGAACGAAATTGAAGGTTTAGAAACAGTT
>JANNWE010000042.1:0-2436 GCA_031414675.1 Cytophagaceae bacterium | reverse complement strand
CTAGATATGGGGCTATTGAAATATCAAAAAATGAATTTATGAAGAAATTACGATTTGCTATCTCAAAAAAAAGAAGTTTTTCCTACTAGAATTATCAAATGAAAGTATTTCTAAATGCACTTATATCTATATTTACCTGATTAAAGTATTTTTAAACATTATTATTTAATACATGAGGAAATTTTTTACCTTAATTTTTCTAATTTATTTTTATCACACTTCTTTTTCGCAAAAAAGCATAAAAATTTCAGGAAATATTACTCAAACCGACACGAAAAAACCCATTTTTGGTGTGCTTATTATAATCTCTCAAATTGGATATGGCACCAGCACCGATTCACTGGGTAATTATGAAATTAACATTCAGAAAGGAAGTCATCTGCTAGAAATTTCTCATCAAGGGTATTTTAAAAAGTATCTAAGGGTAGAGGCAAAAGAAAACCAAACGGTAAATTTTAGCCTGGATGAAAAGGTAAATGATTTGGAAGAAGTGAAAATTAGTGCCAATAGTACTCAGCAAAATGTGAAAAGGCTAGGGACTGGCGTAAATACCATAAATGCTCGAACACTGAAAAAGCTTCCAACACTATTGGGCGAAGTGGATATCATAAAAAGCTTGTTTACACTTCCTGGAGTTACCACCGTTGGGGAAGGAGCTTCAGGATTTAACGTAAGAGGCGGAAACATTGACCAAAATTTAATTTTATTAGACGAAGCCCCTATTTTTAACTCTTCTCATTTATTAGGCTTCTTCTCCGTTTTTAATCCTGATGCTTTTAGAGATTTTAATTTTTATAGAGGAGGAGTTTCCGCTCAATACGGTGGGAGAATTTCTTCCGTATTAAATGTGAATTTAAAAGATGCAAATGCAGAAAAGTTTTCTGTAAATGGAGGTTTAGGGTCTGTTGCTAGTAGATTGTTTATAGAAGCTCCCATTATTCCTGATAAACTTAGTTTTTTTGTTGCAGGTAGAATATCGTATGTCGATCAAATGATAAAAGTTTTTAATATTAAACGTTTGAAAGATAGCCGGGCAAGTTTTTATGATTTAACTACAAAAATAGAGTTTAGACCTAGTAAAAAGGATAGAATAGCCTTTTCCGCATTTCATGGTACTGACTTTTTTAAATTGGCAAAAGATACTGTTTCTACTTTGGATGATTCTGCCGAATCTTTATATAATTGGAGTTCTACTAATGCCACCCTTTCTTGGTCGCATTATTTTGGTCCAAAGTTTTCTTTCAAAGCTTTTGGAATTCTTTCAAAATACGACGTGAATATTACCAATGATGACTCCACCACTGCCTTTAGAATTAGCAATGGGATAGATTATAAAAGTATAAAAGCCCTTGCTATTTATAATTTAAACTCTTCAAATGAAATTGAATTTGGTTTTCAGCTAAACGAGAACCAGATAGCTCCCGGTAGTTTAAGGCCTACACTTCCTAGTTCTAACAAAAATCCAGTAACCCTAAGAAACGAACGAGGACTAGAGAGTGCTTTATTTATAAATGATAAACTTTCAGTAAACGACAAATTTGACTTAGGAATAGGTCTCCGATATGTGTTATATCAAAACTTTGGCGATAATGTGGTATATAATTATGAAAATGGAAAACCAAGAAATGCTCTTACTTTATTAGATTCAACTATATATAACAAAGGAGAGGTTATTCAAAGTTATTGGAGTTTTGAGCCAAGACTTTCTTTAAATTTCAAAATCAACAATAGTTCTAGCATTAAAGCCAGTGCCCATCGAATGCGACAGTTTATGCAATTGATTTCAGGAACCACTGCCGCATTGCCTAGCGATAGCTGGAAATTAAGCGATAAATATATTAAACCCCAACTAGCCGACCAGTTTTCTGTAGGATACTTTAGAAACATTGAAAAAAAATCTTATGAAACATCTGTAGAGCTTTTTTATAAGAATTTAAGTAATGTAGTCGAATATAAGGATGGAGAAACATTATTGTTAAATCCAAATTTAGAAAGGGTAATATTGCAAGGAAATGGGTATTCTTATGGAGCTGAATTGTATATTAAAAAGAATTTGGGCGTTTTTACAGGCTGGTTAAGCTATACCTATTCCCAGACTAGAATAAAGATTGCCGGCGAAACTGAAGAAGAAACTATTAATAACGGAGAATACTTTCCTCCAATTTTTAATAGACCTCATAGTTTTAATGCAGTAGGTTCGTATCAGGCAAATAAAATTGTTTCTTTTTCTGGAAATCTAAATTTCACCTCGGGTAGGGCAATTACCTATCCGGCATCTAAGTTTTTCTTATCTGGTGCCACACTTCCCTACTACAATTCGAGAAATCAATCTCAAATTCCTGATTATTTACGATTAGATTTAGCCATAAACATAGAAACTCATCCTTACCGAACCAAAGGATATAGAGGCTCTTGGAATATTTCATTATATAATGC
>JANNWE010000041.1:0-4074 GCA_031414675.1 Cytophagaceae bacterium | reverse complement strand
AATTTTTTTTAAACCCTAACAGACTTTGAATTACATTATCACTACTTCGATATTCAACAGAATAAATACAGATGATACCAATTATTACAATGCTGGCATACAGCCAAATCATTGGCCAGTCTATCCCTTTTGATATTGATGAATTTTTTTGGTTAGCCTCGCTCCATTTTCTAAAAAATTTGGGCTTTGATCGCATTGAAGGAAATACAAGTAAAGAAAAGTCTCACGGATTCCGAAGCAAAGTGTTTACTTATGAGGAAAAATATACATGGCTTAGCGTTAATTGCTTAAAAGCATATTTCAATGATAATTTCCCAGTAACTAACGAAAGCAAGAAGAAAATAAGTCTGCCAAGTTATGATTATCTTGTTGATTTCAAGAATCCAATTAACCCTGTTTATATTTTGAGAGACTCAAAAACCTTTAATAAGTGGAAAATTAATGAGAATTTAGCACCTGAGGTTTTGGACATGAATACAGAGTGTATTAAAAAAGAAATCGTAAAAGAACCAATTCTTGATTTTTCGAAATGGATATTTACAGATAATGGGTCTCCAGTTTTATTTCACGATATAAGTCTTAAAAACTCTAATAAAACCATTTCATCACATTTAGAAATAACAGCCTGTTTAGTTTCAAAAAACTTTGATAAAGAATTATTAGAAAGGTATTTAGTAGCAAAACTTGACAATTTTCTAGAACGGGATGATTTTGATAGGTTGTTTTGCGAAATTGATTCCAAAAGCGAACAACACCCGTTTGATATTTTGAATTCGTTTTCTGGAAGAGAGATTAATACTGAAATGAAATTAATGGAAGCTAAAAACAGGCTCATTTTTACAATTACAACTTGTAAAGTAAAAAGTGTTAATGATGAGAACCATTATTTTAAGTTGCCTTCTGAAAAAATTAGAAGTATTTTTGGAATAAACCATAGCTCAGAAAACCTAGAATATTTAAATTCAAAAAATGAAATTGTAATTACACATATTTTTAAAAACAATTCCCACGATAATCAGCGTTATGATGACTATCAGGAAATTTTAACTTTCGAAAATGAAAAGTGTTTTGAATTAATCAAAAGTCATAATTTAGAGTTGGTATGGTTAATTGAGTATTCATTATCAAAAAATCCTCATAATAAGGAGCTTTCCAATTTCTACTGCCAAAAATTTCGTAGATATATTTGTTGGATAGAGGATAACCAACTTCAAAGTCGTAAAATTTGGGATGAATATTTTAAAAGCCATAAAGACAAAGATTAATAATCCAGCAATACTAATAATAATCTGATTCATATTTGTTTGAAAATGAAGTAAGAATCTTGTCATCATGAAAGGATATTTATCTCTTTTTGATAGAACTATTAAGGAATATTATTGAACATCAGCAATTCACGGAAACACCTTATAAATATCACTCCGTTTTACTACTCTAACCAATTCAATCTGGCTATTTTCGTAATAAAAACCTAATCGGTAGTCGCCAATTCGATACCGGTAGGTGTTTTGAAAACCTCTTAAACGTTTGATGTTTGAAATTCCTTCAAGGTTTGCGGCACCTTCTAGGCTTAGAATAAATTCTTTAATTCCCGACTTGAGTTTCGAATCGTTGATGGATTGTAGGTCTTTTGCAAACTTTTTGTTGAACGTTACAATCATTTCAATAAATCCATGATTTCGTCACGACTTACTAAATCACCTTTATCTGCCTCAGCCATAAGCATGAGCATGCCAAGGTCTAGTTTTTCTTCTTCATCAAGTTTTGCAAACTTTTCGGATTCTTTGGAATTTACATAATCTGCTACAGCTTTTTCTATAAGTGCTTTCACACTTAAATTTTCGAAGGCAGAAATAAACTTCAATTTGCTCAAAAGGGGCGCATCTATGTCGATTATCTTTCTCATAATTAATAAATTTGAGCAAAAGTATACTATATATATTATATATACAATATGCTATAGTAAATGTTTTATGCACTAAATCATTTGAGCTTATTTTTTGTAAAGGAGATTCCTGTAAACTCCCCATTTCCCTCCTATGCTTCAAGTCTGCAAAAAGGAAGGAAGATGTGGCGATGACATAATTGTTTTCGGCTTAGCGAAGAATATATTCTGATTTTTTTGAAGGGTTTTAAATTTTATCATATTTGAGCTACAAATAATTTGAAGCTCAAATTATTTTCATTTTAGGCTCAAAATATTAAAAAATGAGCTACATTTGATAATATTTTGAGCTACAAATATGATAAAGAGCAAATATGATACGGAGGTGATAAGTTTTTTGAAAGAAAATCAGGGACTTTCTTCGAAAGAAATTTTTGACAAAATCAATCTGCCCATTAGCTATGCAACACTAAAAAGAGTGCTCTCGCAACTCTCGGCAGAAAAACTCATAGAAGTAAATGGCGTCGGAAAAGCGACTACTTATTCTTTTTCAAAGTCTTATCAGCTTTTTTATCCTGTAGATCTGGAAAACTATTTTGAAAAAGACATTGACCAAAGAAACATAAAAGACAGTTTTGATTTTGACCTTATTCCCGAAACGCTCAGCAAAGTAAATATGTTTACCGAGACTGAACTTCAGAAATTGGATAAATTGCAAGGTCAATTTCTGGATAACAAAGGTAAACTATCTGAATTTGAGTTTAACAAAGAGATGGAGCGACTGGCCATTGATTTGAGCTGGAAATCATCTCAGATAGAGGGGAACACGTACACTTTGCTTGAAACCGAATTGCTTTTAAAAGAAAAATTAACAGCCAAAGGCAAAACCAAAGACGATGCTGTGATGCTACTCAACCACAAAGAAGCCATTGATTTTATAGTAGGGCATACTGATTATCTGAGTCCGCTCTCTTTCAGCAGAATTGAGGATATTCATAGCATATTGATGAAAGAATTGGGTGTAAAAAGAAACATTAGAACTGGGAAAGTGGGTATTTCAGGAACGAATTACACGCCAATTGACAATGAATTTCAGATAAAAGATGCTTTGTACGAAATGTGTAAGTTGATCAATAAGAAAGATTCGGTTTTTGAAAAAGCATTTCTGACTTTGATATTACTATCTTATATTCAGCCTTTTGTAGATGGAAATAAACGAACCGCTCGAATAGTAAGCAATGCTGTTTTAATGGCATATAAACATTGCCCTTTATCTTTCAGGACCGTAGATTCATTAGAATACAAAAAAGCAATGTTGGTTTTTTATGAACAAAACAATGTGCAACCTATGAACAAATCTTCATAGACCAATACGAATTTGCGGTAAAAACCTATTTTTAATTCCAACATTTTCCCAGAAGCTTTTTTATACTTCAACTCCGCCAAAAGGGCGGTATATGCGGCATTGACATAATTGTTTTCGGCTTGGCCTAGCAGCTTATAATTTTTTTTGAATAAATTTAAATCGCATTCTGACCCACAAACCAATCTATTCCACTTTCAAAAACTCCACTAATTTTACATTGATGTATATCATTTCTTTGCCTACTTTTTATCCTTACAAAAGTCCTATTTTTTCAAGTTGTTTTAGGTATTTTGAGGCTGGTTTTCTTTCTATTCCTAGTCTTTCTAGCAGATATTCGTTTTTAGCATGAGGTTGTTCAAAAAGCAATTCTACTAGTTCTTTCCTATAAATTTTGGGTGCCTCGGTCTTAATTTTTTCAATGGAATCTTATAAAAAGCATTTACTTTTTTATTCGATTTCGCATTTTGTCTTAAAAATCATTTACCATTCCTTAATTTCTCGGCTATCTCCTTTATTAAAAGTGCTGAAATGGCTCCTATTGAAAATATAGAAAGGAATTGAATGGTACGAATGGATTCGTTGCCTTTTATTCTAGACAATGTACCTAGTGATAGCATAAACATTATTGCTAAAAGACCTATTCTCCTGTTTTTCATTGGCTTGGCTTTTTTTTCAAATATATGTAAATTAGATTCAATTATTACACAATTAAAATGTTTTTAATTTTAAAAATAGATAATTAACAAAATACAAAATTTTGACTAATTGAAAACAATTGGTCCAAAAAAGGAATATGGAATCAAAATTTTTAGAGAAATTTAAT
>JANNWE010000040.1:0-2588 GCA_031414675.1 Cytophagaceae bacterium | reverse complement strand
GCAGGTAAGTATCACAGCTTCTTCCAAAAGCCTCATATATTTGTGAATGTCAGTGAAAAAATTATCCAAGTCAAGTATAGGATAAACCACAAGTTGCCCAGGCCCATGGTAAGTAATATCTCCTCCTCTATTTATTTTGAAGAAAGAAGCTTTTTTTTCTTTTAATTGCTTTTCGTTTAAAAGGAGATTGTCTATTTTTCCACTTTTCCCGAGCGTATAGACATGAGGGTGCTGGCAAAAAAGAATAAAGTTTGGAGTTTCGGTTTCTACATTTTCTTTTCTATTAATGATTTTTATTTCAACAATTTTATTAAAATAAACTTCTTGCAAATCCCAGGCCTCTTGGTATTCGATTTGACCTAAATTTATATATTTTACTTTTTTGTTTTGCATTAAAGACTTATTTTTATATAAATTATTACTGTCATCCGAATAAAAAAAAACTTATTAATACAATCACCAAAATATTAAGCCCTTACAGGGCTTTTGAGTTGAAGGGGGTACTTTTTGTTACCAATATCAAATCCCTACGGGATTGTTGATTATCAGTCAATTAACACAATAAGTTCTTTTTTCTTAATTTAATCGGACACCAGTAATAAATTTTCAATTTCTTAAGAACATTTTTTGAAATTCAAAATTACAAATAAATTATGAGTGATAAATCCACAAAAGGAAAAGAAGGGGAAGAATACGCAATAAAATACCTAATAAGTAAAGGGTTCCAAATAAAAACCAGGAATTTTAATTCTCGTAATTCAGAAATTGACATTATTTGTTCTAAAGGAGAAATGTTAGTTTTTTTAGAAGTTCGACTCAAAGCCACAGCAGAATATGGTTTTCCAGAAGGTAGTATGTCGAAAAGTAAAATAAATGCCATAAAAAGAGGTGCAGAAGCATATTTGGATTTATTCCCATGGGCTGGTGAAGCAAGATTTGATTTTATTTCTATTATTGAGCACCCAAAGTTTGAATTAGTACATTTTGAAGATGCATTTTTTTGATTTAATATTTTCAAACAATTTTCAATTATTAACGTTTTGATTTTGAATATTTTATAGACAAAATAAGACCCCATACTCATTTTGGCCGATTATTTGCATTATTAAATTGAAGTAATTTCACAACATAATTCTATATATACGTATGATGAAAACTAAATTTATATTTTTAACATTATCTTTTTTTTCACAATGCCTAATAGCCCAAGAAATTCAAACATTTGGCAAAGGAAATATTAAAGGGGTTAGTGTAAATGCCTCCTCCAATTCATCTTCAAGCATTAAAACTTTGTTAAGTACGGGTTATTTGCCTAATGCAAAGTCTTCCTCTAGGTTTTTGTCTCAGGCCACATTAGGTCCCAAAATCACGGATATTGTTGCAATTCAGAATCAAGGGATAGAAACTTGGTTAGATTCTCAGCTCAATTTGCCCTATACGTTTAATCTTAGGAATTATGTTCAGAATATGCACCAATATGCAGTGGACTCTTCTTTGGCTAAAAACCCCGGGGGTGGTTTTACGTTAGCAAATGTTTTTATTGACGATTGGGCTTTTGATGCGGCTTGGTTTCAAGGCACGATGGTTTCTGCCGATCAATTACGATGGCGTACTAGCTTGGCCCTTAGCCAAATATTTGTAACATCCAGAATTTCAGCTTTTGACGACAATCCTTATGCGATAGCCAGCTATTATGATGTTTTAAATAGAAATGCTTTTTCAACTTATAGAGCACTTTTGGATAGTATTACGTATCACCCAACTATGGCTGTTTATCTTACTTATATTAATAATAAAGCCACCAATTTATCAAAAAATGTTTTTCCAGACGAAAACTATGCTCGCGAGATCATGCAGTTGTTTTCAATAGGTTTATATGAACTAAATATGGACGGGAGTGAGAAAAAAGATGAGAATAATAAATCTATTCCTACTTATGATAATGAGGATATTACCAATCTAGCAAAAGTGTTTACGGGGCTGGGTTGGGGAGATAGACGGTATTTAGGAGAGGGGGTTAAAGATAAGTGGAGTTATACCTTAAGATTAAAGTTTTATCCTAAAGATTCAAGTGACAAATACTTAAGACCTTGGATAGCTAATCCAATTATACTTGATGGCCATGAACTTGGTCCAAAGACTTTTTTAGGGCAAACAATTCCTTCTCGAGCCTATCAGGATGGCCAGCCAGATATTAGAGACGCTTTAAATATTCTTAACAATCATCCGAATGTTCCACCATTTATTTCAAGAAGGCTTATTCAACATTTGGTTACATCGAATCCATCAAGAGCTTATATTCAAAGAATTGCAGAAGTTTTTGTAAATAACGGTTCGGGAGTAAGAGGAGATTTGAAAGCTGTAATTAGAGCAATATTGCTTGATCCCGAGGCTAGAGATTGCTGTGCAGATAAGGAAAATACAAGCTATGGGCATTTAAGGGAGCCTTTTTTACGCTACATGAATTTAGTGAAAGGCTTAAATCTTAGAAATTCGAATGGAGTTTATCGCAATGTGATGAATAATATTTATGACAGGCTAGAACAGAAGCCCATGATATCTCCTTCTGTATTTAATTTTTATTCTCC
>JANNWE010000039.1:0-1579 GCA_031414675.1 Cytophagaceae bacterium | reverse complement strand
CAAAACGGTAGAAGAACGCAAAGCTATTATGCAATATTTGCAAACAGGTATCGATTGTGGAATTCTTTTTTTTCTAACCAATGAAAACAAGTATGGGCAGATAAGTGCAAATATTTTGTATACAATGATTGAGTCCCTTGTCCAATTAGAAACTTCTAAAAAAGGACATAATGGGGGTGGACTTTTGTACCCTGACGACCATCTAAGAGAAGCACGTGAAATTGGTGCTCAGCTACCTATTCTTTATGATTTTGTATATACTTTTCTCAATAATGGAGGCTTAGCTCTTAATGTTGCAACAGGTAAAATGGATTCTTTTTCATTTAGTAATGCAGAAAAAGTATTTAAAACATATATTAATTTAGCTTTAGAGCAGGGTATTATTAATTGCAATTGGCCTGTCTTAGAGAGTCCGAGTCTGGTCGGAAATACATTGGCACTAGATACTGAGACAGAAAGGAAGTATTTTCTAGCATATTATTTAACCAAAAACACCCCTCATCAAGACGCTTTATTGAAAGTAGCAAATCATTATACCAATAATTTTGGTAAATGGCCTGAAAGTACTGGTTATTCTAGTGCAGTAGCAAGTTATTCTACCTATTTAATGACACTTTTAACTAAGCTTTACCCGACGTTGCATCTCGGAAATTCCTATCCACAAATTTCATTGGCATTAACCACCAACTACTATTTGACTTATCCCAATAAAAAGGACATGATTATTTTTGGAGATGGGCATAGAGCTTATCACGCTGCTTATGAAGAGTTTGAAATTGCTTACTATCTTGGAGACCTAGAAAAGTCTTATACGCTCAAAAAGGAATTTGGGGCTTTGATAAACAGTGCCATCAGTAATAAATATTACAAAAGAGGGGTGCTCAAAGAGAGAAGCTATGGTGCTGAAGTTTACACCGAGCCGCTTGAATTATTGTGGTTTAGCCCTACCATTGAAGGAGAATTGAAAGATTATCCCTTACCAGTAACAGATGAACTCGCTTTTGGCGGGATGACAATCCAACGCAATTTGGCTATGAATAATAATCCAAAAGATAGTTTTATGGCTTTTGTTGGTGGAGGTTCGCATGTTCATGGGCATGCATCGGGTATGAACATGGAGCTTTACGGACGGGGCTTTGTTTTGGGTCAAAAGGCAGGAAGGTCAGCCTACACCACAGATATACATGAAAACTATTATAGGATTTTTGCTGGGCACAATACGGTGATAGTAAATGGAGCTTCAGAGTCAGAAGGTGCTTGGGCAAATTTAGGCACTAATACCGTTCAAAAAGTAGCCTTAGAACCTAAGGTTTTAGAAAAACCCATCTCTCCTAACCACTCTTTCACAACCACTAGTTTTTTAGATGATAAAGGAGATGCCGCAGAAGCCATGCAAGAACGCACCTTGGGTATAATCCGTACCTCTTTAACCTCTGGTTATTATATAGATATTTTTAAATCGAAGTCTTCATTGCCAAATCAATTTCACGATTATATTTATCATAATATAGGAGAAAGCCTTGATTTCGAAACTAAATCCGCCATTTTTCAATTAAAATCTGATAGCGTGTGCTATCAG
>JANNWE010000038.1:0-4442 GCA_031414675.1 Cytophagaceae bacterium | reverse complement strand
GATTAGAAGAATCGCTTTTGGCTTTTATTGTTTTAATTTTGTCAAAATTCATACTACTATCCGACATACGACTTCTATACTTCTCTAAAGAGTCTAATAAATTAGTTTCCGTTCCTAAACTATCCAAGATTGAAACTTCGGATTCTCCACTATTAAAACATCCTAAATAATCTTTTTCAATTTTAATACTTGGTTTTGCAAATGGTCCAGCACTATAATTTAAGCTCTTATCTTTATAAACTTTGTTCATAAAGATACCAAATATTGGCAAAGCAGATTTACTTCCTTCTCCTAATCCGCCTCTAAAGTGAATACTTCTATCGTCGCCACCTACCCAAACTCCACAAACTAAATCTTTTGTAAAACCAACATACCAAGCATCAGAATTATTTGAGGTTGTTCCAGTTTTTCCTGCTACTTGGCCTCCATTCTTAAAGAGCTCTTCATAATTAAACATTCTTCTTCCTGTACCTCCCGATTCTTCTATGTTTCCTCTAAGCATATATTGCATTAAATAGGCTGATTCAGGTCGAATTGCAGTTTTAGTCTTTGGCTCAAATTCGAATAAAACCTTTCCAGACTTATCAGTAATTTTGTATACAAAAATAGGTTCTCGGTACATCCCTTCATTAAGAAAAATACCATATGCTGCCACAATCTCAAATAATGATACATCAGAAGTTCCTAATCCTAAAGAGGCCACTTGGTCCAGCGGAGAGGTAATTCCCATTTTTCTTGCATATTCTACTAAGGTCTTCGGAAGCATTTCCATAGTTAATTGAACAGCCACTGAATTTATTGACCTTGCAAGTGCACTTCTTAAAGTCAAATTGCTATTTGAAAAACTACCATTGGCATTTTTGGGCTCCCACAATTTTTCTACTCCATTTTCTTTCCATTTAATCTCCATTTTTTTATCTTGCCTTGTATCACATGGAGAAAGATTTAAAGGCCCGTCAATGGCAGCAGTGTATAAAATGGGCTTAAAAACAGACCCAGGCTGTCTTCTTCCTTGTTTCACATGGTCGTATTTAAAATAGTCATAATCAATACCTCCAACCCATGCTTTTATAAAACCAGAAAAAGGATCAAAAGCCATTGTACCGGCTTGTAAGATTTTTTTATAATACCTTATAGAATCCATAGGACTCATGTCCATATCCTTTTTACCATCCCAGTTAAAAACCGTCATTTTTACGGGCAGATTCATGTAAAAATTTACAGAGTCTAGGTTTCCCTTATATTTGGAAAGTAATTTTTTATACACAGTAGTTCTTTTTGCCACATTCTCTATAAATCCGGGTATTTCCTCTCCATTTTCAAAAGTCCAAGGGTTTTTCCCTTTCCAATGCGCATTAAATTCCCTTTGAAGCATACGCATGTGCTGCTCTACAGCACCTTCGGCATAGGTTTGCATTCTAGAATCCAAAGTAGTATGAATTATTAAACCATCTCTATATAAGTCTATATCAATTTCATTCTTTTTAGCCCAATTCTCCACATATTTTGCCAATGCAACTTTAAAATAATTTCCTTGCCCTTCATAGGACTCTTCTATGTTAACATCAAGTTTAATATCTTCTTTTGAAATTTTGTTAGCTAATTTTTCGTCTAAATCACCATTTGCCACCATCCTTTGCAAAACAGTATTTCTTCTTTTTTTAGAGTTTTCCGGATTTCGAATAGGATTGTAATAAGTAGTTGCCTTTTGTAAACCAACCAAAATCGCAGATTCAGAAATATTTAGTTTATCAGGAGTTTTATTAAAATATGTTTTTGCGGCTGTCTTTATTCCAAAAGCATTGTTCCCATAGTCTACTGTATTTAAGTACATTGTAGCTATTTCTCCTTTAGTAAATCTTTTTTCCAATTGAATAGCGGTTAGCCATTCTTTTGTTTTATAAATTATTGTTCTCACAAGAGGAATATAATAAAGCAATCCCCTCATTTCCTTTTTTCGAGTACTATATAGATTTTTAGCTAATTGTTGAGATATAGTACTTCCTCCGCCCTGATCTTTTTTACCACTAACAATTCCTAAAGCCACGCTTCCCATTCTTCTTAAATCAATACCAGAATGTTGAAAAAATCTTTTATCTTCTGTAGATATTAAGGCCTTAAATACCCAAGGGGAAATAGAAGCACTGTCAACCGGAGTTCGATTTTCTGCAAAATATTTACCAATTTCTATACCATCAGCTGAGAGAATCGTTGAGGCCTGTGAGAGTTTAGGATTTTGAAGTTGATCTATACTTGGCATTCCACCTGTAAGCCATAAAAAATTAGTATTTAATAAAAATAAGTAGACCAAAATGCCAAATAAAGAACGATAAAAAAGAACGTAGATTTTTTTTATAAAAACATAATTTTCCCCATTTGTATTTAAATGACTGTATAATCTTTTATTTACTATTTCATATTTTTCATTAATAAAGCCAAAAGTGCTTAAAACTTTGTCTTTTCCGAATGAAGTATATAAAAAAAGCAAAAAGAGCTCTTTTAAAGCCGAAAATTTAGACAAAATAAAAAGTCTAAAATGATTAATTTTTTCAATAATGACTTTAAAAGTCTGCATCATAGGAATAAAGAAAGATAAGATTTAAATGCAAATTTAGAATTCTATTTCAATTTTACTCATTTTTTTTTCGTCCTTAACCGAATAATATTATTTATTCAATTTTTGAGTTCGATTCTAAGTAAAAATACGCCATCTATTATGAAAATTTAACCATTTAAATATTTATGATGAAAATTATTTCTTTTTCAAGTAATTTTGAAAAAAAACAAATATCTATGCACGAAAATATTCTTGAAGTAAAAAATGTAACTAAAAACTATTCTAATCATTGTGCCTTGGACAATGTTAGCTTATCCGTCCCAAATGGCATAATATATGGGCTTTTAGGACCAAATGGAGCAGGAAAAACTTCCTTAATTAGAATTGTTAATCAAATTACTGGTCCTGATGCAGGCACAATTTTATTTAATGGTGAGAAACTTTCAGAGAAAAACATTTACGAAATAGGCTATTTACCAGAAGAACGCGGCTTATATAAGAAAATGAAAGTTGGAGAGCAATTGCTTTATTTGGCTAGGCTAAAAGGCTTAAATAAGAGCGAAGCTTTAGATAAATTAAGATATTGGTTTGAAAAATTTGAAATTAAAACTTGGTGGGATAAAAATGTAGAAGACCTGTCGAAAGGTATGCAGCAAAAAATTCAGTTTGTTGCCACCGTTTTACATCAGCCTAAACTTATTATTTTAGATGAGCCATTTTCAGGCTTTGACCCAATAAACGCAAGTATAATTAAAGATGAAATTTTAGAATTGAAAGAAAAAGGCTCTACCATAATTTTCTCAACACATCGCATGGAATCAGTGGAAGAACTGTGTGACTATATTGCTTTAATAAATAAATCTAAGAAAGTCTTAGAAGGAAAAAAACAAGACATAAAAGACAAATACAAGTCCAATACTTTTTCATTACAATTTAATGGTGAATTGAACGGCGAATTTAAAACATTTTCCATAATCTCAGAAAATACTCATCTTGATGGTGAAAAATTTGCAGTATTGAAAGCGGTAGATAATTCAAAATCAAATCAAATATTAAAAGAATTACTTCCCAAAATTGAAATTAAATCTTTTAAAGAAGATGAAGCTTCCATGAATGATGTCTTTATTAATGCAGTTCAATCTTCAAATTAAACCAAAAATATAATGAAAAATATACTTTTAATAATCCAAAGAGAATATCTTACTCGAGTAAAAAAGAAATCCTTTATTATTATGACCATCTTAGGCCCTTTACTAATGGGCTTGATGTATGCCGGAGTAATTTGGGCCGCAATAAGTTCTGTTAATTTGAAGAAAATTCAAGTTTTAGACGATAGTAATCTTTTCGAAGGAAAATTCAAGTCTAGTCCAGAATTTGTTTATGAATTTACGAAAGGAAATTTAAGCAAAACTAAAAATGATTTTATTGGAGGACATTACGATGCCCTTGTCTATATACCAAAAGATATTCTTGATAATCCAAAACAAGTAAAAATATTTGCAGAAAAAGGGGTAACACTTGAATTACAATCTAAAGTAGAAAGCACCATAGAAAGAGAAATTGAATCCATAAAATTAACGGAAGCTGGAATCACTAAAAGTGTTTTGGAAAGTGCAAAAATGAATATAGAATCGGAAACAATAAGTCTTAAAAATGGTGGAGAGGAGAA
Source organism: Cytophagaceae bacterium (assembly GCA_031414675.1). Classification (GTDB taxonomy): domain Bacteria; phylum Bacteroidota; class Bacteroidia; order Cytophagales; family Spirosomataceae; genus Leadbetterella. Next base: position 216 of record JANNWE010000038.1, on the reverse strand, counting down.
AAGCAGTGCCGCTGCCGCCTCAATTATTGGAGGAATTTGTGCTTTCTTGATATATTTATCGGTTTTTATTTATGGTGCTCAAGTGATGAGAAGCATCACTGAAGAAAAGACAAGTAGAATTGTTGAAATTATCATTTCCAGTGTTAAACCGTTTCAGTTAATGATTGGCAAAATTGTAGGAGTAGCCTTAGTAGGTTTAACACAATTTGGTTTATG
>JANNWE010000037.1:0-6596 GCA_031414675.1 Cytophagaceae bacterium | reverse complement strand
CTTAAATACATTTAAAAAAAATTGATTAAAAAGCAGTAAGTATAAACAGTACATTTTCAAAAAAAATCAACAAATGGAAGACAAACTAATACCATTAAATAGTTATCATGAAAAAATAGGGGGAAAAATGATTCCTTTCGGGGGATTTATTATGCCAGTTCGATACTCTTCTGACAACGAGGAGCATCGCTGTGTGCGAGAAAATGTTGGAGTTTTTGACGTTTCACATATGGGTGAGTTTTATATTAAAGGCCCAAAAGCTCTTGAATTGGTACAAAAAGTCTCAGCTAATGATGCGAGTGTTCTTATTGATGGAAAAATTCAATACAGCTATTTGCCGAATGAAACCGGGGGAGTAGTAGATGATCTTTTGGTATATAGAATTAACTCTGAAGAGTATTTTTTAGTCGTAAATGCCTCCAATATTGAAAAAGATTGGAATTGGATAACAAAGTACAATATTGATAAGGTCGAAATGCAGAACCTTTCAGATCAAACTTGCCTTTTCGCAATTCAAGGCCCAAAAGCGGTCGAAACTCTTCAAAAACTAACAGCAATAGATCTTTCTAAAATTGAATATTATTCATTTCAAATAGGAGAATTTGCGGGTTTTAAAAATATCATGATTTCAGCCACAGGATATACAGGAGCTGGAGGATTTGAACTCTATTTGCCCAATGAAAATGCAGAAGAAATTTGGAAAAAAATATTTGAAGCCGGTGCAGAATATGATATTAAACCAATAGGTTTAGGGGCTCGGGACACTTTAAGATTAGAAATGGGCTATTGTTTGTATGGAAATGACATAACAGATATCACTTCTCCATTAGAAGCTGGCTTGGGTTGGGTTACAAAATTCAATAAGAACTTTGTAAATAGTGAAAACCTTAAATCTGAAAAGAGTGCTGGACTTAAAAACAAATTAGTAGCCATAGAAATGATTGAAAGGGGTATTCCTCGAAGCCATTATGAAATATGTAATTCGGAAGGGCTAAGAATTGGCGAAATAACCTCTGGAACTCAATCTCCGACTTTGGGAAAAGGCATTGCAATGGGTTATGTAACTTTAGAAAATTCAAAAATTGGAAATGAAGTTTATATCAAAATAAGAGAAAAACTAATCAAAGCACAAGTAGTAAAATCTCCTTTTGTAAAGAAAGGCGTATAAATTTTAAATTCAATAAATAGAAAATATTTTACAACCATCAATGCTTAAAATACAATGAGACTAAAAGACAAAATTGCAATAATTACAGGAGGAGCTAGAGGAATTGGAAAGGCTGCAGCCGAACTTTTTGCCAAAGAAGGAGCAAAAGTTATTATTTGGGATTTACTAGAAATAGGGCAAGAAACTGCCGATGAAATACAATTAAATGGAGGCGTTTCAGAATTTATGAAAGTTCCCGTTACAGATCCTGATGCTATTCATAAAGCAGTAGCATTAGTGTTAGAAAAATACCAAAGAATTGATATTCTTGTAAACAATGCTGGAATTATAAGAGATAAAACGCTATTAAAAATGACCCAAGATGAGTGGCAATCAGTTATTGATGTAAACCTTACAGGGGTTTTCAATTGCACTAAAGCCATTGTGCCTTTTATGGTTGAGCAAAAGTATGGTAAAATTATTTGTACCTCTTCCATTGTAGGCATTACAGGTAATTTTGGACAGACCAATTATGTGGCTACAAAAGCTGCAATAATTGGTATGGTTAAAACATGGGCAAAAGAATTTGGTAAATATAATATAACAGCCAATGCTGTGGCACCAGGATTTGTAAAAACTGATATGACAGACATCATGCCTGAAGAAATTAGAAACGCAATTGTTGCTGGAATTCCATCCAAAAGAATGGGCTTACCTATTGATATTGCAAATGCCTATCTGTTTTTAGCATCTGAAGAAGCATCCTACATTAATGGGCATTGTATTTCAGTAAATGGAGGGGTAGCATAAAACAAGGATGACTTTAATGGAAATCGGGAATTAAGAAGGTTTATTTTTCTTACTTCTTGAAAAATCCTTTTGGATCCTCCTTTCTATTCAGAAGCTCTTTTAATATTTCAGGATTTATCTCTTTAGGGTTTAGTTCATACCCTTTGTAGAATGTTTCCCAAGCCAAATCTATCTTATTTTCTAAAATCTCAACTAAAGTTAATTGCATATACGCTGTAATATAGCTTGGTTGAATAAATAATGCCTTTTCTAAAAGTTCTCTGGCCTTGGTTATTTCAAATAATGAATTAGGATTTTCTGAAGCCATCTTAAGATATATAGTGGCTAGATCCACCATTAAAACGTGGTTTGGCTCCTTGGATAACGTTAAGCCGTCATTTAATAATTTTACAGCATTGGAGGAATTACCAGATTGATATTCAATAACGCCTAATCCCCAATAAACATCAATGTTTTTGTTATTTAAAAGATAAGATAGATTGAAACGGTTAATTGCATTATTCTTATTGCCTTCCTCTAAATATTGCCAAGCCATTTTAGCAAAAAACTCACTTGCTTCAGCTCTTGAATTAAATGACTTATCGCAATCTGATAAAAATATTTGATCGTCAATTTGATGAGACTCAGATTTGTCAAAACCACCAAATAATGGCAAAAAATTTAAGTCTACACCTTTCGGTGCTGATTTACTAACTATCACCACTTTTTCAGGGCTTTCAATATTCGAATTTTCAAATGAGCTATTAGCTTTGGGCTCTATTGAACTTAATTTAGTAGTATTTTGACTGGAATTTATATATATTCTTTTTACGCCAAAATCTGACGTTGATTTCGTCTGAGATTTCAACAAAACTTGCTGAGAAAACCCATTAAAACCAGTTAAAATAATAAGGAATATTAAATTGTTTTTTTTCACGAAAGCTTTAAGATTAAATAAAAGCATAGTACAAACGAAAGTATTGTTAAATTATTGGGCTATTCAATTTATTATTTGAAATATTCGTGCCAAAATTTAAAATGATTTCTTAAAAACAAAAAAGAGAAATCTTTCTAAGCAAAATCCTTTCATTAATATTCAGTTATTTTCCTATAAAGCAGTTATTTCAGCTCATAGTATTTTGTAGAAAGAACTGCTTAAAAAATACTTTATCAAAATTAAACTTTAAATTTGTAATTCAAATTAATTTATAAAATGCTAATAGACAACCACGGCCGACCGGTAAATTATCTGCGATTAGCAGTAACCGACCGTTGTAATCTTCGTTGTTTTTATTGTATGCCACATGAAGGGATAGCCTTTCTGCCAAAAAACAATTTGTTGAGTTTCGAAGAAATGTATCGACTTGTTTCTCTTTTAGCAGAAATGGGTGTTTCTAAAGTTCGAATTACTGGTGGAGAGCCATTTGTGAGAAAAGAACTAATGTCCTTTCTTTGGCAAATTTCTAAAATAAAAGGCATTGAAAAAATAAACTTAACTACAAACGGGGTTTTAACAACCCCACATATTCCTGAACTAAAAAAATTAGGCATCTCTTCCATCAACCTTAGTCTAGATTCTTTAGAAAGAAAGCGTTTTTATGAAATGACAAGAAGAGACGAGCTCCCAAATGTTTTGAAAACATTCGATGCCATTTTAGAAAATAACATTCCACTAAAAATAAACTCAGTAATGATGGCAGGCAAAAATGAAGAAGACATTTTTAGCTTAGTAGAATTGGCCAGAGAGCATCCAGTTGGAATACGATTTATTGAAGAAATGCCATTTAATGGGGAAGGAGAAAAACTCGCATATTTTATGTCATATAAAGAAATAATGGCTAAAATTTCCTCTAAATATCCTACTATCGAAAAAATAGAAGACGAACCTTTTTCTACATCTTATAATTATAAAATTAAAGATTTTAAAGGTACTGTTGGAGTAATAGCAGCCTTTAGTCGTACGTTTTGCGGCACTTGTAATCGCCTCCGTATCACTCCGACTGGGGATTTTAAGACTTGTCTTTATGATGATGGAGTTATGAACGTTCGTGATATGCTGCGGTCCGGAATGAGCAATTTAGAGGTACAGAAGCAGATCCAGTTAGCTATCGGTCGCCGTGCAAAAGATGGCTTCGAGGCCGAATCTCAGAGAAAAACCAAAATTTCAGAGAGTATGACTACAATTGGAGGATGAAAAAATACGGCGAAGGCTCATTTTAATTTCCTTTAAAATAGTCATACGAAGCTTTGGCTATTTCAGCAATTATTCTTTCGTTGGTTTCAATGTTTTCCTTCGAATTACTTACGAAAACGGCTATTCCAAATTGCTTTCCATTCGTCAAAGTCACTATTCCGATGTCATTCACAGCAGCCATTTCGCCTGTTTGTTTGTTCGTTCCTGAAGTTCCTGTTTTGTGTGCCACTACAGTTCCTATTGGCAATAATCCTTTTAATCTATTGGGGCCGGTCGATGTTTCTAAAAGCAATTTTTGAATAAACAATCTACTTTTAGAAGATAGAATTTTCTCGTTACATAAAGCTTTTAAAAGCTCAACTGCAGAGTTCGGCGATGAATAATTGTCAAATTGAGGCTCCCAAGAAGCCTGCATAAAAGTTTCGTTATGCTTTACTTGCACCTCTTTCATACCTATCTTTTTCAGATAATTGTCTACCATCTTTGGCCCCCCAATGAGGTCAAGTAAAACTTCACATCCTACATTATCACTTTCTGATACGGTTGGTTTCAGAACCTCCGCAAGCGATAGTTTTACATTTCCTTGTGGGTATTTATCTCTCAAAGGACTATACCATTCCGTCTGCATTCGCTGTTTCGAAATATAAATTTTTTGTGAAAGACTCAATTTGCCCCTATCCACCAAATCCAAAACAGCCAAAGCAATATGAAATTTAAAAACACTTTGCATAGGGAAATGTTTGTCTTGATTTATTCCATAAGATTTTTTTGTTGAAAAATCATAAATTGAAACTCCAACATTGGCATTTTTGTCTTTTAAAATAGCTTCAATATCTTTTTGTAATGTTTGAGAATAAACATTTATCGAAAAAAAAATTATAAATAAAATTTTCACACTTTGCATAAATCAATCATTAAAAAGAAAAAATAGTATTAAAATAAAGGATTTGGGAGTTTTTTAGGGCCACTTATGTGAAACAAATGGCTTTAACTTAAATAATTTATGTAATTCTTTACAATAGAATTTAATCTCGGAAGTAAATCCAAGTTTTCCAAAAATAAATTTATTTTTTCTGATTTTATTTTTTTTCAATTATTAAAAAAATCCCACCAAGTACTTAGTGGGATTTTCAGATATTAATTTATTCTTAAGATCAGATCATTCCTTTTTTCAAAAGATATTCGGCAATTTGTACTGCATTTGTGGCAGCACCTTTACGTAGGTTGTCAGCTACACACCATAGGTTTAATGTTTTCTCTTGAGACTCGTCTCTACGGATACGCCCTACAAAAACTTCGTCTTTTCCATGAGCCGTAATTGGCATTGGATAAATGAAATTGGCAGGATCGTCTTGTACAATTACCCCTTCGGTGGCAGCCAAAAGTTCACGAACGGTTGTCAAATCAAAATCATTTTCAAACTCAATATTTATAGCTTCCGAATGCCCCCCAATAGTTGGAATGCGCACGGTGGTAGCCGTAACTTTGATGCTATCGTCGCCCATTATTTTGTTGGTCTCCTTTATCATCTTCATTTCTTCTTTGGTATACCCGTTTTCAAGAAATACATCTATGTGAGGCAACACATTTAAATCAATTTTGTGAGGATAAACCTTAGGAACGCTTTCATCTCCTACCCTTTCAGCAAAAAGTTGATCTACGGCAGCCTTTCCGGTTCCTGTAACTGATTGGTAAGTAGAAACTACCACGCGTTTGATTTTATATTTTTCATGCAATGGCTTCATCACCACCACCATCTGAATAGTAGAACAGTTAGGGTTCGCAATGATTTTGTCTTCTGCGGTCAAAACATCAGCATTTACTTCCGGTACAACCAATTTCTTGGTAGGATCCATTCGCCAAGCAGATGAATTGTCGATTACCGTAATACCCGCCTCCGCAAATTTAGGAGCCATTTCAAGCGAAGTGCCTCCACCTGCAGAGAATATAGCCACATTTGGTTTCATTTTGATGGCGTCGTCGTAACCAACTACAACAAATTTTTCACCCTTAAAACTGATTTCCTTTCCAATACTTCTCTCCGAAGCAACTGGAATAATTTCTGAAACTGGGAAATTTCTTTCCGCTAGAACTTTCAAGATTTCGCCACCCACTAGACCGGTAGCTCCTACTACTGCAACTTTCATGATAATTGTTCTTATCCCCCGACCCATGGCAGGATATTTAAATTATTGATAAAGAGAGAGGTCTATTCTCTTTTTTATTGAATTTGTCTTAAATGGATTAATGGGTGTAATTGGAATCCAAAATTAAGAAAAAGTTTTTTAAAAATATCAGATTTCTTGAAATAGTACAAAATTGGAGCTGAATTGGATTCAAGTTTTATTTCATTTAGAAAATAGGCTTGCAAAAACCAAAGACAAATCTAAAAGTTATGACAGCTAAAGCACTACCATTTATAAAACAAAAAAAAATCAATAATATTTGACACTCAAAAAATGGGCA
>JANNWE010000036.1:0-1589 GCA_031414675.1 Cytophagaceae bacterium | reverse complement strand
GCATTTACCACAAATTCGTTGGGAGAACCAGGGAAGTTTATGTTAAACGATGCTGCCATACATGTAATTTATTTTTTAGATTTGTTATTTATTAACATCTATTTTCCATCCCATTATTTCACTTTGCAAAGCTTTTACTATGTCTGGGTGTTTATCAGCGAGATTGTTTTTTTCTGAGATATCGTTTTCTAAATCAAATAATTCTGGCTTACTTTCAGCACTTAATTCTACTAATTTCCATTTCCCTTTTCTTACGGCCGTTCTATTTTCACCATATCCCCAGAAAACAGTTCGGGCAGGCAATGCTTGTTGCGTAGTTAAATGTTTAGCTATACTAATACCATCAATTTCTTTTGGTTTTGACAAACCAGCCATCTCTAAAAAAGTAGGGAATAAATCCATAGATAAAACAGTAGCATTGCTGATCGTATTGGGTTTGATATGTCCTGTCCATTTAGCAATGGCAGGAACACGATGACCTCCTTCCCAAAGGTTGGTTTTTGTGCCTCTCAAAACTCCATTACTATTCACTTCGCCAACTCCTCCATTGTCAGAACAAAATATAACAAGGGTATTGCTGTCTAATTTTAGGTCTTTTAAGGTTTTTAGCATTTTGCCAATATCTGCATCCATTAATTCAATCATCTCTTTATAAATTGGCAAAATATCTTCCTGCAAACCTTTTACTTTTCCTATCTTATTGACCTCTCGATTGGCTTTTGAATTCAATCCCTGATATGGATAATGAGGTGCTTCATGGGCAATATATAATAAAAATGGTTGGTCTTTATGTCTGTTGATAAAGCTTATGGCATTTTGAGTAATTAAATTGGTGGTATAACCTGCCTGAGTTTTAAGCGAATCTCCCTGCCACCAGTCAGCATTGCCAACTTCATCCACATGAGAATGATAATCCACATTCCCACTTAAAAAGCCTTTAAATTCATCGAATCCTTGATTAACAGGATTGAATTTTACATCATATCCTAAGTGCCATTTGCCAAATAGACCTGTTACATAGCCATTTTCTTTCAGTGTTTCTGCGATTGTTTTTTCGGCAAGTGGTAGACCTTTATCCCGATGCTTTGCGGCAGTCAAAACGCTATTTATACCAGAACGTTGCTGGTATCTGCCTGTCATAAGTGCGGCACGTGTAGGACTACAAACCGTTCCGTTTGAATGATAATCCAAGAATTTAACCCCTTGTTTAGCCATTTCGTCGAGGTTAGGAGTTTTAATTTCTTTATGACCAAAGCAAGAGATAGCACCGTATCCCAAATCATCAGCCATAATGATAATAAAATTAGGTTTTGAATTTTTTCCTTTGGTTTGCCCAAAACTGAGGGTGAATGAAAAGGAGTAATAAAGCAAATAAGATAGTATTAAAATATACTTCTTCATTTTTGTTTTGGTTGAATTGGTTGAATTCTTTTTAAGTCCTTATAATTTCACAATACAAATAAAAGTTGAATTTAAACCATCAGAAATTTAATTGCTAGAAAAACAGATAAAATTCAGCAGGGCATTTCTTTAATTAGACAATTTGATTACGTTTTTCAAGAAAATTCTTTTCGGAGGCAAATGGATCT
>JANNWE010000035.1:0-4057 GCA_031414675.1 Cytophagaceae bacterium | reverse complement strand
CGGTGCAACACTACCCTACTATAATTCGAGAAATCAATCACAAATTCCCGATTATTTACGTTTAGATTTAGCGGTAAATATTGAAACCCATCCTTACAGAACGAAAGGCTACAGAGGTAACTGGAATATTTCAATTTATAATGCTATGGGCAGAAGAAATGCATATTCAGTGTTTTTTAGGTCAAAAACTCCTTTCAATGCTTTTAATAATCGAATAAAAATTTATAAACTCTCAGTTTTGGGTGCCATTATTCCATCCATAACCTATAACTTTAGATTCTAAGATGCGGAACATTATCATTATTTGTATATTATTTCTAGGACTTTGGTCTTGTATTAGCGAATTCGATCCAAAGTTAAATACCAGCGAAAGGCGTTTGGTGGTTGAATCTCAATTAACTACAAAGCTAGATTTTCAATATGTGTACCTAACTTTTGATGCCCCTTACAATTCCGACGCCTCTATTTTTAAAGACTATGTAGGAGATGCTAAAGTGAGCATTAAAGATAATCTTGGCAACGAATTTTTGTTTTTTGATGATCCTAGCCAAAATAATTACATAAAAACCAATCGTGGTTATAACTATAGATCAGTAAATAAATTTAAGGCCGAGGTAGGACGAACATATCAACTTTTTGTGGAAACATTCGACAAAAAAAAGTATCAGTCTGCTCCTGAAAAAGTATTTCCAGTGCCGAAAATTGAAAATGTAAAAGTAGATTTTAAAGAAATCTTGCCCATCGGCTATTCCTCAGGCCTTTTTAAAGTTTCTGTAAACATTAAAGATACACCCAATACACCCAACTATTATAAATGGGATTGGTATACTGTAAAAAAATTAGATTGGTGTAGAGAGTATTCTATTGGTACTGGTGCTGGTACCACTCCCTATGTAGATCCTTGCTGCGGAGATTGTTATGAAAAAGATGTTTGCATTGATTGCAATGAGATTGCTAACGATAAGCTCATAGATGGGAATGTCTTTAACAAACCACTGTTAACCGTTCCTTATGATAGTAGTAATAATTATTATTTGGTGATTAATCAATATTCCATTTCAGAAAATGCTTTTAAATTTTGGAATACAGTTCGTGAGCAATCAAAAAATTCTGGAGGGCTTTTTGATGCCATTCCAAAATCAATAAAGGGAAACATTAGAAATATCAATGATTCTAAGGAAGAGGTATTGGGGTATTTTACCGTTTCTGACCTTCATGAAGAAATAGTGATTGTAGATAGAAATCGTAGTAGTCCTAAACCTGTTATTCCAAAGATTTATCTTTTCCCTTGGGTAAGAACTAAAACATGTTTCACTTGTGTAGAATCATTTAAGAGAACTAAAATTAAACCTGAGGGATGGAGGTGATATTCTTAAAAATTTAATTTTGATAATAATACCAGCAAAATAGAATATCTCACTGGTATTAACCATTGGATGGAATTACCAACCTATTCCGTAGTCTTCTCCATGATTACTACTTCCGCCCCAGAAACTTCCATTTTTCCAATCAAAATATATGGCATTAATCGGACCACTGGTACGCTCTTGATAATCAATGGTATACCCCATTCGCTTGAGTTCGTTTCTTGACCAAACGGGCATGGCCTCGTTGAGAGTCATGGCTCCGGGCTTTTTCTCATGTTTTCCAAATGAAGAATACATTTGATAGGTTTTAAAACTTGGGGCTTCGCATGCTTCTTGAACCGTCATTCCAAACTCCACAACATTTAAGAAAAACTGTAACAACAGCTGGTCTTGTTCGTCCCCGGCTTGTTTTGCAAACGCCATAAAAGGCTTTCCGTCTTTCATAGCCAAGCTGGGCGTGAGGGTAACTCGGGGTCTCTTACCAGGCTCTAAAACATTAAAAGGACCATCCTTAGCATCAAGCACAAAGGCTTGCATACGCTGGCTTAAACCCACCCCCGTATTGCCCGCTATGCACGCTGGCACCCAACCGCCGCTAGGAGTAAACGAGCACACCCATCCTTCTTTATCAGCCGCTACCACCGAAGTGGTTCCCGACTGAAAATGCTCTAAAAAATCTGAATCTACTGTTGAATTAAACGTTTGACCTTCTTTACTTTTTTTAAGCAAATCTAAAAAGGGATTTAGCTTATTTTCAAAAGGATAGGGATCTCCTGGCCCCGCATTAGGGTCATTTTTTAACCAATCAATTGTCTTTATTCGTTCTTTAGCATACTCTTTAGAGAGCAAGCCTTTCATGGGTGATTTTGGCTCAAAAGCTGGATCACCGTAGTAAAAATCTCTGTCTGCAAAAGCCAAGTTCATGGTTTGATACAGAGTGTGTATGTATTTACTCGAATTATAACCCATACTTTTCAAATCAAAGTTTTCGAGCATATTTAAGGATTGTAAAAGGGCTGGCCCCTGCGTCCATTGTTGCAGCTTGTACACTTCTATTCCCTTATAATTGGTCATCATGGGCTCTTCTATCTTTACTTTCCAATTGGCTAAATCCGCCTCCGTGATAAGTCCACCCTGCTCTTGAGTACCTCTGGCAATTTCTTTAGCGATATCACCTTTATAAAATCTATCGTAGGCGGCCATTATAGCATCTTTTCTCGATTTTCCTTTTAATAAAGCCTCTTGCTCGGTACTCACCAATTTTTGCAAAGTTGCCAACAATTCTTTTTGAACAAAAATTTCACCTGCCTCAGGTGCCTCTCTCTGACTACCTAAATGAGGCAAAAATACTTTTTTAGAATAGGGCCATTGCTTTATTTGTGCTTTTCCCCTTTCAATGGAATTAGCAGTTTGTGCCTCTATTGGATAGCCTGCTGCCAGCTCCATGGCTGGAGCCAACACCTCTTTTAAACTCATAGTACCATATTCCGCTAAAATAGTTAATAAACCACCTGGAGTACCAGGTGTAACGGCCGCTAATGGACCGAACTCTGGAGGATAACTGTAGCCTTTTGACTTATAGAATTCTACCGTAGCCCCCGTTGGAGCCACACCTAGGGCGTTTATTGCTATCACTTTTTTGGTTTTAGGATTGTATATCAAGGCTTGGGTTTCACCGCCCCAGCTGAGCACATCCCACATGGTGCAAGTAGCTGCCAACATAGCACAGGAAGCGTCAACCGCATTTCCTCCCTTCGTAAAAATCATTGATCCAGCGGTGGCTGCCAATGGCTTTCCAGTAATAGCCATCCAGTTTTTTCCATGAAGCGGTGGCTTTTGGGTCTGCACCGGAAAAGTATTAAAAGATTGGGCAATGCCTTGAAAAGTTAAAAGAAGCAAAAAAACTATGCCTTTATTCATAAAAATTTTTATTATTGTTGAATCAACAAATATGAAAAAAAAAATCCAAATTAAAGCAAATTTAAAAATTTAAAATCGAATACTTTGCGATGGTTTTTATAGAAATTTCATATTCTTACAACAATTTTTTACCTTTGCATTTCTATTTTTTTACTTCTTAATTAATTTTAATTGTCACCGAAAACATTCATTCTAAATTACTCTATTTTAATAATAATTCTATGCCCATTTGTTACAATTGCACAAGACGCGGTCATATTCAAGCCCAATCCTGTAAAAATAAAATTTGAAGCCACCCCAATAAGTCAAAATCTAAAGATAGATGGCAGCCTTTCAGACAAAGAGTGGGATTTGGCTAAGCCCTTTTCAGATTTTGTGGAGATAGACCCTTTTCAGGGGCGTATGCCTCAGCATAAAACAGTGGCTCGTGCTTTGTATAACCGAAACTTTCTGTATGTAGGTATTTTCAACAAAGACAGCCTCGGCAAAAAATCAGTGCGAGTAATAGATTTCAAGCGTGACTTTAATACCCGTACCTCCGACTATATAGGCATGGGAATAGATGGCTTTAGTGATGAAAGAAATTGCATGGTTTTTACAACAAATCCTCATGGAGTTCAAAGGGATTTTTTATCGTTTGATGCTAGTTATATAGATATCGACTGGGATGGCCTTTGGAAAGTAAGAACCACACGTTCGGATTCTGGTTGGTATGCAGAATTTGCAATTCCTTGGAAAACTTTACGCTATAAAGAAAATAAAGATTCCAC
>JANNWE010000034.1:0-4158 GCA_031414675.1 Cytophagaceae bacterium | reverse complement strand
TGCCCAAAACAAAAGCTTCGTTTGCTTTGATGTAGGTGGTAGATTTTAGAGTACTACAAGAAGTAGAAATAAGTGTAATTGTTAAATAGCTTAATAATAGCTTTTTCATATTTGTAAATTTTAAAACCACACCGTTGTGGTTTGATGTTACAAATTTGGAATCAATAAGAACGATGAGTGTTTCAAAACATCATTTGAGACGACTCAAATTATAATATGGGTCTTATTTCTTTTTTGTATTTTAACTTTTAGCTACAAACTCGGTACAATAGAATTTGAATCAAGAAATTTGGTAGGTTTTTAGAAGAAATATTTATTTTATAAAATACTAAAAATCAATTAGTTGCAATTATTTTCTTTCGAAGTTGAATTTTTTGAAAATAATATTTAAAAGAAATGTAATCTATTTTTTGGCAGAAGGCGTAAGTGAAACCAAATAAAATATATTTCTTAAAATTAAATTATCGAAAAATGAAAATTTCAAAATTTGGAGCCTTTGCAATTGGCGGTTCATTAGTATTAGCTGGGATTCTTTATGCTGCAGACCATATAGATACTCCAACAGTTACAGGGCAAGCGTCTGACATTACTGACTTATACGTGTTTCAAGGTGCAAATAAAAGCAACATGGTTTTAGTTGCCAACACCCAAGGATTGTTAAGTCCAGGCCAAAGTGGGTCTGCAAAATTTAGTGAAAATACCTTGATTCAATTCAGTATTGACAATACTGGAGACAATGTGGAAGACTTGGTGGTTCAAGCAAAATATGATGCAACCACAAAAAAGATGAATGTTTACGGACCAGTAAAACCTTCAACAACAGGAACAAAAAGCAAAATTGAAGGAACTTTGATAGCTTCGGTGGATATCACGGCTTATGGTTCATCTCCTATGGTTGCCACACAAAATGGAATTTCAGTTTTTGCCGGCACAAGAGATGATCCTTTCTTTTTTGATTTAGATGCCTATAAAAAGGTGATAGCAGGTACTGCTACAGCATTTTCGAAGCCTGGTAAAGATACTTTTGCTGGAACAAACGTTTTAAGTTTAGTTATTGAATTGCCAAAATCAATGTTGGGTGCTGGTGCTTCAGGAGCGGTAAGTGTTTGGGCAACAACTCGTAATAAAATTTAATTTAAACGTATTGAAAATACGAATATTCGATTTCACAAAATAAACAAAAACAGAAAAATGAAAAATTTAATAAAATCAAGTCTTTTAATAATTTTAAGTATTTTAGGATTTACATCATGTGATAAAGATGATGTTTCAACTCCAGAAGTGACCGCTTTTTACGAACAAGCTGACCATAAGGGCCGTCCAGCTGTAAATACTGTATTTATTGCAGCAGCGAATAAAGATAAATTTAACACAACTGCACCATCAGCACAAAGTGGGGCATTTAAATCTGAAATAATGGCAAAGCTTACTGCTTTTGGATATGTTAAAAATGCTTTAGGACAAGACAATTCTACATTTTCAGGATTATTGGCAACAGATGTTTTGAATGCATCTACTACGGCGCCAGCTACTACTTTTTATGACGGAACAAATTTATTGACTGGAAGGAATTTAGCTGATGATGTTATTGATGTTGAATTGTTACTCATCTTCGGAGGTGCAGATTTTAAAGCAAATCCGGGTTTAACAAGTGATAATGTGGCGGCAAATGATAAACCATTATTAAGTGCTTTTCCTTATTTGGCTAGTCCTTGGTGAAAATTTTTAATTAAAGAGAGAAAATTGGTTTCTCTCTTTATTTTTTTCTATTTTTAAAAACATGAAATATCTTACATTCCTTATTCCTTTAATCTGTATTTCAATATTTTCTTGCAAGCCCGATTCTTTGGTTTCCGAAAAGGAAATACTTGGTATTATTGCTTTAAACTCACGCTCTCCCTTGGAGATTATTAATCAAAAAGATTTAGAATTTTGGGGCAAAAGAATGGAGTTAGATCCTAGCAGAGAATCTAATGAAATAAGATATGCAAATACCTTGGCAGATAGATTTCATCTTTATGGAAACATTGATGATTTGATAAAAGCAAACACAATTATAAAAGCTATACATCTTCAAAACAATGGAAAAGAAGCAGGAATTAATAGAAATCTCGCCACTTTTTCAAGTTTACGTCATAGATTTAAAGAAGCCAATACGTATTGCCAAACAGCTTTTGAAATAGGAGAAAATAGGTATGCTAGTGAACTGCAATTATTCGATACTGCATTTGAACTTGGAAATATAGCTACAGCAAAAACTCTTCTTAAAAGATTAAAAAAGAAATATGAATATGCCTATTTCTTCCGGTTATCAAAAATGTATCATTATGAAGGAGAGATAGAAAAAGCAAGGGATGCAATGCAAAAAGCTGTTGATTATTCGTATGGAAATGTGGCATTGGCGCAAGTGGCTTTGTCTAATTTAGCAGATTTATGTTTGCATGATGGTGACTTTGCAGCAGCAACACAAAACTACAAAAATAGCCTTATGTTAGATGGAGCTGATTTCCATTCCATAGCGGGATTGGGGGTAGTGGCAATGTATAATGATAAAAATCTAAAATTGGCAAAACAGCTTTTTGAGTACGTTAAATCTAAGAGCCAATCGCCTGATATTTATTTAAAACTTTTGCATTATGCACAGGAAATAGGGGATAAGAATTTAGAGAAAAAGTATGCAATAGAATTTTCTGATAAAGTCAAAAATCCTAAATATGGAGATATGTACAATAAATATCTTATTGAATTGTATGATGGAATATTGAATGATAATAAAGAAATGCTAAAAATTGCTCAAAAGGAGCAATTGAACCGAAAGACACCTCAAACTAATTGTTGGAATGCGTGGGCCTTATATAAAAACAAACAAACCCAAAAAGCTTTAAAAATTTACCAAAATGAAATTTCTGGCTTTCCATTGGAAGGATTAGAATTATATTTTATGGGGAAAATGATGTTTGCCGAAAAAAAGAAATACAATGCTAAGAACTATTTTGAAGCTGCTTATAAAAATAAATTTGATTTAGATCCCTCCAAGAGAAAAGAATTAGAAACATTAATTTGAACAAATATAATGCTTAGATATTTTAAAATTACGCTAGCAATATTAAGCTTAATTATCTTTTTGATATTTCCTACCAATGTCTTGGCTCATGATGTCGTAAAAGATCTGGAAAATATGTCAAATACCGAGTCCATTTCTTTGTATTTAATAACGGGATATAAGCACATTTTGCCTTTAGGGTTCGATCATATTTTGTTTATCATAAGTCTAGTTTTAATTAGCAATAATTTAAAACAGTTAATTTGCTTGTGTACAGTTTTTACCTTTGGTCATTGCATCACCCTAGGATTGGCAATGTATGGAATTTTCGGAATTTCCTCATCTGTCGTCGAACCACTTATAGCATTATCAATTATATATGTGGCTATTGAAAACATAATTGTAAAGCGGTTAAAAACATCCAGATTTTTATTAGTTTTTGCTTTTGGTTTATTACACGGCTTTGGTTTTGCAGGTGCTTTAAATGAAATTGGCTTACCTCAAAACTCCTATTTTGCTTCTTTATTGGCATTTAATGTAGGTGTAGAACTTGGGCAAATAACCATTATATTGATAAGCTTTTTTATTTTTAAAAAAATAAAAGAATCTCAATCTGTTGACTGGCAAAAGGTTATGATTCCAATTTCATCGGTAATACTTTTAATTGGATCGTATTGGTTTTTTGAAAGGATTATTTAGATATTGTCAAGATTTTAATGATAGCTAGGTGTTTAAAAAATACCATCCCAATAAAAAATGTAGCTTTCCAACTAAACTGGAAATTGACGATGGCAATGTTTGGTTGCTCAAATCCAAACTTTTAAAAAGAAGAAACAGCCGAAAAAATAACTTTGAGTCATTCGTTTTTAGACTCCAAATTGCGATAAATGATGATTTAAATGTTTGTAAAACATATTGTTCCACTCGGTTTTTGTAAGTTTTCCAAAAGAGTGGGATTCTTTTCCCTCAAAAGAATTTTCACCCAAATCCTTTGATTTTATAATATAAGCAATGAGCCTATTTTTTTCTATTTCAAAATCTTTTTTACTTTTAATAATAAATTGTGGGGCAGTACTGCCATTTTTGGAATACTCTTTATCGTTAACTACATTTTT
>JANNWE010000033.1:0-5636 GCA_031414675.1 Cytophagaceae bacterium | reverse complement strand
GGGCTGAAGGGTGTAGGGGTGCACGCCAGTATAGTAAATTACTTCGGCCACCGTCATAGGTGTGGGTGTAAAATCCTGTACTTGCTCCAGTCTAAAACCCAGGTCTTTGGTTTCGGCGGCTAGGTTGGCCATGTCTTCTTCTTCGCAGCCCGGATGAGAGCTGATGAAGTAGGGAATCAGCGGTTGTTTTAAGTTATGCTTTTCTTGAATTTTGTCGTATTTCTCTTTGAATTTTTTGAAATACTTAAAGCCAGGCTTTCGCATTACTCGCAAAGTAGCATCTGAAGTGTGTTCAGGAGCCACTTTTAGTCTTCCCGACACGTGTCGAGTGACGAGCTGCTCCATGTATTCGTCGTGATTGCCGTCTTGGTTATTTTTATTGAAGTCGTCCACCAGCAAATCATACCGTACGCCTGAGCCCACAAAGGCCTTTTTGATTTCGGGATGCGCATCTACTTTTTTGTAGATTTCGGTGAGAGGCTTATGTGATGTATCTAAGTTAGAGCAAATTACAGGATGAATGCAGCTAGGGGCTTGGCAACGGTTACAGATAGACTCGTCTTTGCCTTTCATTCGGTACATGTTGGCAGAAGGCCCACCGAGGTCAGAGATATAACCTTTAAACTCGGGATGCTTGGTTATTTCGTTTACTTCTTTCATAATAGACTCTTCTGACCGGGAAGCAATAAACTTGCCTTGATGAGCCGAAATAGTACAGAAACTGCATCCACCAAAGCATCCTCGGTGCATATTTACCGAAAACTTAATCATTTCATAGGCGGGAATAGGCCCTCTTTTGGCATATTTTGGATGAGGCATGCGCGTATAAGGCAAATCGAACGATTTATCCATTTCCACTTCATCCATTGTTTTGAATGGTGGATTAATTACTAAGGTTTTATTCCCAACTTTCTGAATGATTCGGTTGGCTTGCCATTTGTTTGACTCTACTTCTACTATCTTAAAATTCGAGGCATATTTAATTTTATCTTTCAAGCATACTTCATGACTGGCTAGTTCTACGGTTTCCCAATTATTGTAATCGGTGATTTCTTCGGTAGAATTTTCTATAAAAGCTATTTGGTTTACGTCTTTAATTTGGTTAAGAGGTACACCACTTTTTACTAATCTGAGGACCTCACGGAGTGGCTGCTCGCCCATGCCATAAACCAGCATATCTGCACCAGAGTCCTCTAATATGGTTGGCATGAGGCGGTCTTCCCAGTAGTCGTAGTGGGTAACTCGTCTAAGGGAAGCTTCAATGCCTCCAATGAGTACAGGCACATCTGGATAAATATCTTTTAAAATTTTGGTATAAACTGTTGTAGCGTAATCGGGCCTAAAACCCGCTTCGCCTCCTGGGGTATAGCTATCGTTAGATCTGCGGCGTTTATTAGCGGTGTAGTGATTTACCATAGAATCCATACAACCAGCGGTAACACCAAAGAAATATTTAGGTTTTCCTAATTTTTTAAAATCGCGGAGGTCGTCTTTCCAGTTAGGTTGTGGAATTATGGCTATTTTAAATCCTTCGCTCTCAATGATTCGGCCAATAACTGCTGTTCCAAACGAAGGGTGATCTACGTAAGCGTCTCCCGAAATTAGAATAACATCTAACTCGTCCCATCCTCTCATTTCCACCTCTTTTTTGGTGATTGGCAACCAATTTGTAACTGGTCTTTCTCTAACTGTAATCATAATGCAAAATTAACTGATTTTGAAAGGCAATTGTTAGGAAATACTTTAATTTATACTAATCACATTTATTTATCCCTTTAAAAGCTTAATATTTTGATTTTTTTTGCATTTCTCCTAAAAAATTGACCATTTCTTTATTTTTTTGAATGTGTTTATGTTTTCTATCTTAGGTTTTTATTTTTCAATCCCTCTTCTTTGTTTTTGATAGATTACATTTTTTGCCTTATCTTGACAAAGATTTAGAATAAAGCATTTTTTAAAGAATTTGTTTTATATCAAGTAAAACATCTCAAACCCTAATCTATCAATACATTAAAGAATATGAAATTAAACATTACTGCTAAAATCTTTATTGGCATGACCCTCGGAATAATTGTGGGTTATGCTTTAAATCAAGCCTATAAAACAGACCAAGTAGCACTAGATCAGGCAGGAACCTACCTAAATTTATTGAGCAAGATATTCTTGCGTATGATAAAGATGATAATTGGCCCACTGATTTTTTCCATTTTGACAGTTGGTATAGCTAAGTTGGGTGACTTTAAGTTGGTAGGTAGAATTGGAGCAAAAACGTTAGGTTATTTTTATTTTGCTACTATTTTATCACTTTTAACGGGTCTTTTAGCTGTAAATATTCTTAAGCCGGGTAAAATGATGCAAATAGACCTTCCTGATGCTGGAGCAGACACAGGCATTGAGTCTCAAAAAATGACTATTGAAAATTTTATTACCCACTTGTTTCCCCAAAGTTTCTTTGAAGCCTTAGCCACTAATGAAATCCTTCAGATTGTAGTTTTTTCTGTGTTTTTCGGGATAGCAACAGCAGCAATTGGTGAGCATGGAAAAATTATTATTAGAGGTCTTGATGCCGTTTCTGAAGTGATGTTTAAAATTGTATCTTATGTAATGGGTTTTGCACCTTATGGAGTTTTTGGCGCGGTAGCGGCAGTAATTGCCCAAAAGGGTTTAGGCATTTTAGGAGGGTATCTTTATTTAATTGTTTGTTTTTTTGCTACTCTTGCTTTCTTTATTCTCATTGTCTTGCCAGCTATTTGCTTGGCGGTAAAAGTTCCTTATTGGAAATTATTAGCCTATGTAAAAGACGCGCTTTTCCTTTCGTTTAGCACGGCAAGTTCTGAAGCCTCTATGCCGCTTCAAATTGAGCAGTTAAAGAAATTTGGGGTTTCTGAACGGATTGTAAGCTTTGTGTTGCCGCTGGGTTATTCTTTTAATCTAGATGGGTCTATGATGTATATGACTTTTGCCGTGGGTTTTATAGCTCAAGCCTATGGGATTGAACTCAGCATTGCACAACAAATCACCATGATGCTTACCCTATTAGTAACAAGTAAAGGAATTGCAGGTGTGCCTAGAGCCTCTCTTGTGGTAATAGCCGGCACTATGTCCATGTTTAATTTACCGGCTGAAGGCTTAATATTACTTTTTGCAGTAGATTGGCTTTTAGATATGGGAAGGTCAGCCACCTCGGTAGCCGGAAATGCGGTAGCTACAGCGGTAGTGGCTAAGTGGGAAGGTGAATTGAAAATGGTGAAATAGATATTCAGACTATACTGTATTTGAAAAATAAAACAGTGAATTAATAACATAAAAAAAAAGGCCTAATTGGGCTTTTTTTGCTTTTGAAGAGAATAAAACTAGTTTGATTTTTAAAAGGTTTTTATTCCAATGAAATAACTGCATGTTTTATCCTTTTTCTTTTCCAAGTATAGGTAATATGCACTTTTCCGTCTGCAGCTTGAATTACTGCTGGATAAGAAAATTCAGCCTTTGGTTCATTTTCCAATATTGCAATTTCTTTCCATGTAATTCCATCATCAGAAATAACTACGTTTAATGGCGAGCGGTCGCCACCCCATTCTCTAGAAGCTTTCGTAACATGGTTATAAACTAGCAGTTGCCTACCATCTTGAAGGGTTACTGCATCTGTTCCAGAATTGGGGTTAGGCAGTGAAATTGGGCTAAGTTCAGACCAAGTTTTGCCTAAATCTTTCGAAAATGCTTCTAAAATAAAACCTTGTTTGCTTCTACAAAGGATTTGTAAATCACCATTTTTATGAAATAAGATACTCGGTTGTATAGCCGAATACTTTTTGCCGTCATTTATGGGTCCTGTTTTTTGCCAAGTTTTGCCAGCATCTGAAGTCATTTCAAAATGTACTCTCCAACCATCATCTTCCGAACTGGTAGGGCAGAGTAATGTGCCATTAGAAAGGAGCTCGGGTTTATTTTTTATAGGCCCTAAAATACCTTCAGGTAGTTTTTCCGCCTCAGACCAGGATTGTCCACCATCCGATGACCTTTTTAACATTCCCCACCAAGTAGAAGGACTTGGCCCAACTTTATAAAACAAAAGCAAGTCACCTTTTGGTATTTGATATAATACGGGGTTCCAACATGGATATCTTTTTGAATCGCTTTCTATTCCATTGGCTACTTCTACTGAAGGCAACCATTTATTATCTTTTAAACGACTTACCCAAATACCCACATCCTTGTGTTTTTCATGGGTACCGCCAAACCAAGCAGCCACCAAACCTGAGGGAGTTTCTTCAATAGTAGAGGCATGGCAAGAAGGGTAGGGGGCATTTTCATAAATAAATTCTGATTTAAAAGTTATTTTTTGACCAAAAAGAAAGACAGGGAGAAACGAGAATAGTATAATCTTAGTAATGTTCATATGTAAAAGGTTGTTTATTTGTCCCTAAAGTAATAGGTTTTCTTTTATTTTATATACTTTAAAATAAATTTTAATATTTGTTTTTTTGAAATGATACGATAAAAAACCTTCTTTTATAACCAATTGGATAACATTAATCGTCATTCAGTTAGTATTATTGGTGTTTTGCAAAAAGTAATAAGTAAAAATTTATACCGTTTGCTTGTGAAGGTAGAGTGTTTAATTTGCCTTTGAGCGCGGTTATAATCTATACAGATTTATTGATGATTTGAATGAGTGTGACTATGTTTATGAATATATTCTGGTTTTCAATGCCGTAATTATATTAACTTGCATTTAATAGAATTAATAGTAGATTCCACAATTATTTGAAGATTTGTGTTTTTTAATTATTGTATTGTTAAAAGTATGTAAGAGACAACATAATCTTACTTATTTACGTAGGAATTGATAAAGAACTACATTTGTAAGGTTAGAATTCAAGAATAGTATTCCAAAATTTAAGGTTTTTAAAATTTTTGAAATAGAACTTCGTTTTTTGGTTTAGTTTTTGATTACTTCACTTTAATAATGAGGAAATTATGAAAATTTTGTTTTTCTTTCTGTTACCAATTTGTGCTTTTTGTCAAAGCAAGAAAGACATTCGAGAGAATCGGGTTAAAAGTTTAACGGAGGTAATTACTTCGGTTGAAAAAAATTCCACCTACAAAGACAACTACCAAAAGTTTGATAAAAATGGAAATGTATTAGAAGAGATTTCCTATGATGATACTGGAAAAATAAAAGGCAAAACGGTAATTAAATATAACAAAGAGAACGACAAAGTAGAAGAATCGGCTTTTGATTCTAATGGAAAGCTTTTTGAAAGGCAGACGATTAAATACGATGAAGATGGTGAAAAACAAGAAGAACTAAGTTATAATAGTAAAGGGGAATTAATGACAAAAGCTGTGTATCAGTATAATTCCAAAGGCCTAAAAAAGGAGAAGAAAACCTGGGATGCTAAAGGGAAGTTGTTGCAAACGAAAGTCTATCAATATGAATTTTGAATATTTTTTCAGGCAAACTAATCAGGCTTTAGAGCAATTTGAAACCATCGGTCTCCAAGAAATGGAACGAGTAAAGCTCATGAATAGGGTAGATGTTAAGTTTGTAATCCCTCTCCATTTATTGTCAGAAATAATAAGCGAATGCCTGCCTTATTATCAACTGTTAGAAATTAATGGGGATTTTATGAGTA
>JANNWE010000032.1:0-2872 GCA_031414675.1 Cytophagaceae bacterium | reverse complement strand
CTATTTATTACTTTATTTGCTTGAGAAAGAGCATTTCTAGCCATTGAGTAGGTAGTATTTTCTTTTCTGTAAAAAGAAATAAACTCATTTTTTGGTAGATATGCATAGGGGATAAGCTCTTCAATATCAAATTGACCATCTGCAGGAACTGCACAAATGTTTTCATTTTTTGCATTAAAATATCCACTTCTTAATGCAGAACCTATTCCTTTATTTTTTAAATGAGGTATGAAATTTACATTATTCCTTGTTTCAGATATATCTTTAATCATTTCATAAGAGCCATCCGTACTTCCATCGTCTACAACTAGTACTTCAAATGCTAAAATATCCATTTTGGAAAAAACTTCAAAAATTTTATTTATTACATTTTTTACACTACCCACTTCATTAAAACAAAAAACTATTATGCTCCAAGATTGTTTTTCCATAGAATTAATAGGAGTTAACAGAAGCAATCACATGATTAACTTCTTCATCTTCTAATTCAGGAAACATAGGTAAGGACAAACAATGTTCCGCTAAATATTCCGTATGGGGGAAATCTCCTATTTTATACCCTAATTGCTTATAGGCATCTTGCAAATGACAAGGAACTGGATAATGCAAAGCAGGAAAAATACCTTTTTCATTTAAAAATGTGATACATTTTTCTCTATCTTCTGTTGTAATCACAAAAAGATGATATACAGATTCTGCCCATTCTGGCTGAGTTTGCATCTTTATTTTCGGATTATTAATTTCGGTTTGATATTTTTTTGCTATTTCTTTTCTTCTATTATTCCAAGCATCTAATTTTGTTAGTTTTAAATCTAAAATGCCAGCTTGTAAACCGTCCATACGATAATTATAGCCAATTAATTCATGATAATAACGAACAGTCATTCCATGATTTCTTAATTTTAATAAATGCTGATAGTATTTATCATTGTTAGTGGTTACACCTCCTGCTTCACCAAAAGCACCAAGGTTTTTTCCAGGATAAAAACTAAAAGTTGCAAGTTCTCCGAAACAACCAACATTTATGCCTTTATATTTTGCACCCTGGGCTTGGGCAGCATCCTCTAAAAAATAAATGTTTTGTGCAATAGCTATTTCTTTAATAGCATCAATATTAAAAGGTTGACCGTACAAATGAACCCCAATTATGGCTTTTGTTTTATTTGTAATGGCTTTTTTTACTGATTCTACATCTATTTGCCAGGTATCAGGGTCACAATCTACAAATACTAAGTCTGCGTTAACATAAGAAACTCCCCATGCAGTGGCAATAAAAGTATTAGCAGGGACTATGACTTCATCGCCAGGGCCTATACCCAAAGCTAACATCGCTAAATGAAGTGCAGTAGTACCGTTATTGCACCCAATTGCGTAAGATGTATTACAATATTTTGCGAAATTTTTTTCAAATTTTTCTACGAAAGGTCCTCCTGAAAATGCAGTTTTTTCAAATACATCTTCAGCTATTTGCATTACTTCCTCTTTTATGGTTAAATATTGTTTCTTAATATCTAAACATGGTATATTAAACTGATCTTTCATTAAATTATGGACAATTTTTGATAAATTTTGCAGGATTTCCTGCTACAATTGTATTAGATTTTACATTTTTTGTTACTACAGAGCCAGCTCCAATTATTGCTCCTTCACCAATGGTAATACCACACATAATAGTTACGCTAGAGCCAATAGAAGCCCCTTTTTTTACCAAAGTTTCTTCTAAAATCCAATCAGTATCTGTTTGTAAAGAGCCATCTGAGTTAGTAGCCCTAGGAAATTTGTCATTAATAAAGGTTACATTATGGCCAATGAAAACGTTGTCTTCAATAACAACTCCTTCACAAATGAAAGAATGACTAGAAATCTTACAATTTTTACCGATTTTAGCCCCTTTTTGAATCTCAACAAAAGTTCCAACTTTGGTTCCTGAGTCAATACTGCAATGATAAGCATTTACAAAATCGAAGATTTTTACGTTATCGCCAACTAAAACATTATTAATTGATTGTTTAGGCGAATCAGAATTTAATATCTGCATTGAATTAAAAAAATGAGGCAAAAATATTTTTGCCAAAAATACGTATTAATTTTTATTGAAGTAAATTTAAGGTACAATTGCTAATATAATTTTTCAAAAATTTCAATTATAACTTAATTTCTGCACCTTTCTTATTAATTGAACGTTGTGCCGCGTCTAAAATTTTCACAACTTCAAGTCCTGATTCTCCATCCACTAATGGCTTTATTTTCTTTTCAATAGCATTAATAAAATCAACCGCCATTTCAGAGAGTGCCTCTTTTTGAGCTATTTTTGGAAGATATATATCACCAATTCGGTAATCAATTAGCATTTTATGTTTTTCTTCCTCATTTTTTTCATCAAAGCCCGTATCATAAATTTTTACTTTTTCTGTTGGCTCAACATCATCAAAAAGGCACATCTTTTTATCACCACCTAATAAGATCCGTCTAATTTTGACAGGAGAAATCCAAGAGCAACTAAAATGGGCTATAAAATCTGAGGAATAATTTATAGTCAAATAGGCTATGTCTTCTAACTTGCTGGCAGTATGTGATTTACCTATGCATGAAACGCTTATAGGCTTTTCTTTTACTAAATAATTTAAAATTGAAATATCATGAGGAGCTAAATCCCAGATAACATTAACATCTGGCTGAAACAATCCAAGATTAATTCGTGTAGAATCGAAATACTGTAATTTTCCAAGTTCAGAACAATCCACCATACTTTTTATTTTTTGCACCGAGCCAGTAAATAAAAATGTGTGGTCAACGGCTAAAATCAATTGTTTTTTTAATGCTAATTCTACTAGTTCAGAAGCTTCAGCCACAGAAGCAGTTAAAGGTTTTT
>JANNWE010000031.1:0-1772 GCA_031414675.1 Cytophagaceae bacterium | reverse complement strand
TAAGGCTTGAAACTGGTTGGTGTCTCAATAGCAAATCCCAATGTGGTAGCCAACCAAAAACACCCACAAACGGAAAAACCTAGGCCAAAAGCACGTGTCGTTCTCGCTTTGCATCGACATCAAGATGACAGGATGCACATTCGGCATAATCGCAACGAAGCCATTTAATGTATTTTCATTTTAGATTTTTAGCTGCGGCTTGGTCTATCCAAAGTAAGCCATTCTGGTGTTTTCTAATACAGGAGGAAGGTAAACTTTCACTAATTTCTCCTAAGACGGTTTTCTTAATTATTTCAGCTTTCATTTCTCCGCTGGCCATAATCATTGCTACATTAGCTTCCAAAAGATGTTTTAATCCAACCGTTATTCCCTTTTTAAGTGGTGTGGAAGAAGAAAAATATTTTTGACCAGTCACTACGGTAATTTCTTGTAGATCTGTTACTTGGCAATACGAATCAAATGAAGAACCTGGTTCATTTAGGCCTAAATGGCCATTTAGCCCAATCCCTACTAGAATAAAATCTAAACCTCCTTTATCAAAAATGAGATTATCTATTCTTTTACATTCAGATTCTAAATCGTTGGTTAGAGAATCAAAAAAAGTATAATTGGATGATTGTATCCCAAGTGGTTTCAAGAGATTTTCTTCCACAATATACCTACAGCTTCCCTCTGATTGGGGAGATATGCCAACCCATTCGTCTAATCCAATGATAGTCACTTGTTTAAAGTCATTAATTTTTGCTTTTTTTGCGATAAGTTGATACGCCATTTTAGGCGTATCCCCAGATGTCAAAACAATTGTGGCGTTTGGTTTTGCTTTGACTAAAGAAATGATATAATGGGCAACTTCATTTGAAAGCTCTTTTTGATCTTTAAATTTTTTTATTTCCATTTGTTGATTCTATAAGATATTCAATGCAATTGAAGGCAAAACTACTGAAATTTTTTATTTTTTTTAGGTTTCATTTTTTTCTGTTTTTCAAAAATGAAATCGATAGGCAACTCAGATAAATTTCAATAGCCTAAGTTTTTTTATATATCGAATAGTGAAATAATAAAGGGTGATTTTTTTGAGTATGAAATTTATAGAATAAAGGCCATATAATTAAGTTCAACTATTTTAATATTTAAATAATTGTCTTTTAAAGCTAAATCAAGTTTGTTTTTTAGTTTATATTTGTCAATAAAATGTTGAAAAAATTCAATTTTTGGATTTAATAACCCATTATTTTCTTTAACATTATAATTAACCTTAAAATCTTTAAACATTCACCTTAAATTTTCTCCTTTTTAATTGATGAAAAATTCTTTTTTTTTATTTACTCTAATTTCTTTTTTAGGTTTTTTAATTTATTTTAATGTTGGAATTCCTTCAAATGTTCCAAATAATTCTAGTTATTTTTTCTTAGGAGATAGTTTAAATCCTCGAACACCTCCTGCCCTATCACCAGAACAGAGTCTTTTAGCATTTCACGTTCCTTCTGGTTATCATATGGAATTAGTAGCGAGTGAACCCATGATTAAGGAGCCAGTTGCCATAGCTTGGGACGGAAACGCTCGAATGTATGTTGCACAAATGGAGACCTACACGCAAGACGCAGATGGTACGGACACCAAAAAGAAAAAAAGTCGAATTATGCTTTTAGAAGACACAAATAATGACGGAAAAATGGACAAAAGCTCTGTTTTCATTAAGGACCTTTTGTTACCTCGAATGATATTATGTGTTAATCACGAGCTTTTTGTAAACGAAACCGATACTTATGATA
>JANNWE010000030.1:0-20114 GCA_031414675.1 Cytophagaceae bacterium | reverse complement strand
ATTTAATGGGGGAAGCATTACAAACGCTTCAATCCAAAGGTCATTTAATAATGGAAATTGAAAAAGAAGCAGCTCAAATAGCAATACTTCTCCATGATTTAGGGCATGGTCCTTTTTCCCATGCCTTAGAATATACTATATTGAAGGATGTAAATCACGAAACAGTCTCAGAGGTTTTAATGGAAGATTTCAATAAAGAATTGAATGGAGCCCTAAATCTTGCAATTGAGATTTTTAAAGGAACCTACCATAGAGAATTCTTTCATCAGCTTATTTCAAGTCAATTAGATATGGATAGGATGGATTATTTAAAAAGAGATAGTTTTTTTACAGGTGTAGCCGAGGGACAAATTGGTGTGGATAGAATCATAAAAATGCTAAATGTAGTTGATAACCAGTTAGTAGTGGAGGAAAAAGGACTATTAAGTGTTGAAAATTTTTTGATTGCAAGAAGATTAATGTACTGGCAGGTATATTTGCATAAAACGTCCATTAGTGCTGAAACAATGCTAATCAAAATTTTTGAGAGAGTACGGTTTTTACTCAGAAATGAAAGAGAAATTGAAATACCTAAAAATTTAAAAATTTTTATTGAAAAATCTATTTCTAAACAGGAATTTATTACTGATATAAAATACAGAGAAAACTTTGTAAAACTTGATGATATTGATATTTGGTATGCAATAAAGACTTGGCAATTTCACAAAGATAAAATCCTATCACTTTTAGCAAAGAATCTTATAAATAGAAATCTATTTAAGATAAGAGTAGGAATAGATTTAGAAACAAAAAGTATTTTGAATCAAATTAAGAAGTCAATTAAGACTTTAAATTATTCTATGGAGGACTTAAAATATTTCCACGAAGAAAGTTCAATTAGCAATAGTGCCTATATAAATGAAGCTTCAAATATAAGAATATTAATGAAAAATGGTACTATTCTCGATGTTTCTGAGGCTTCAGATTTGCCAACTGTAAAAGCATTAAGTAATATTGTTAAAAAAAATTATATATGTTATTCCAATGATGTATATTTGCCCAATATTTAGTAGCCACGGGCATTTTTTAAATACCAAATGGAGTTTACTGCAACACAAATTGCTCACCTAATAGGAGGGAAAGTCGTTGGAAACGGTGATTTGATAATCAATAATTTTGCTAAAATTGAGGAAGGAAAAGAAGGTTGCATATCCTTTTTATCTAACTTAAAATACGAAGAATTTCTTTATACTACTTTATCATCTGTAGTAATAGTTGCTGAAGACTTTGTTCCTAAAAAGTCCATTACTACTACATTAATTTTTGTTGAAGACCCGTATTTGGCAATAAGTACTTTAATGTTAGAATACAAAAAATTTAAAGAACAAAAAAGTACAGGAATTGAAGAAATGTCTTTTGTGTCAAAAAATTCTTTAATTTCAGAAGGAGTATATATTGGTGCATTTTCTTACCTATCAGAAAATGTGATAATTGGTAAAAACGTCCAAGTATTTCCACAAGTCTTTATTGGGAAAAATGTAGAAATTGGTGAAAATACCATAATATATCCTGGGGCTAAAATTTATGAAGGGTGTAAAATTGGAAATAATTGTGTGATTCATTCTGGTGCAGTAATTGGGGCAGATGGCTTCGGTTTTGCCCCTAATTCCGAAGGGATTTACCAAGAAATTCCTCAACTAGGCAACGTTGTAATAGAAGACGATGTGAGTATTGGAGCAAATGCAACTATTGATAGAGCTACAATGGGTTCTACTATAGTTAAAAAAGGTTCAAAAGTTGATAATCTAGTTCAAGTTGCTCATAATGTAGAAATTGGAAAAAATACAGTAATTGCTGCCCTAACAGGTATTTCTGGGTCTACAAAAATCGGAAATAATTGTATGATTGGCGGCCAAGTTGGTTTTGTGGGCCATATTGTGATTGCTGATGGGACAAAAATTGGAGCTCAGTCTGGAGTAAGTAAAAATATTATAAAACCAAATCAAACATTTGCTGGAAGGCCATTATTGCCTTTTAACGACCATCTAAAAATGTTAGTAAATTTAAGAAAACTTTCTAAAAACTCAGATAAAAATTAATTTTAAGCCTTTTCAAAATGAATTTAAAACAGCACACCATCACTGATTCAGTATCAGTTTCAGGAAATGGATTGCACACAGGAGCATTCGTAACTATTGTATTAAAACATGCTCCAGTGAATAGTGGAATTGTTTTTCAACGAATAGATTTAATTGAAAAGCCAATAATTCCTGCGGATATTGACTTTGTGGTTGATACAGCAAGAAGCACAGTAATAGAAAAAGACGGTGGTCGTGTGAGTACAGTCGAACATCTTATGGCTGCCATTGCTGGTCTTCAAATTGACAATTTGTTGATTGAAATTGATGGGCCTGAAGTTCCTATATTAGATGGCAGTGCATTGCCGTTTGTTGAGCTATTAGAAAAGGGAATTATTACAGAACAAAATGCTCTTAGAAATTACTTTGAGATTCCCGAAGCCGTTCATTTTAGAAATGATGAAAAAAATATAGAATTAGCAGCACTACCTTTAAATGATTACAGACTTACAGTAATGGTAGACTTCAATTCTAAAATATTAAATAGTCAACATGCTCAATTGCATGAAATTACTTTGTTTAAAGAACACATTTCTCCTTGTAGAACTTTTGTTTTTGTGCATGAGTTAGAGCAATTAGCCAAGCAAGGATTAATAAAAGGAGGTGATTTAAATAATGCTGTTGTAATTTCTGAAACGGATTTGTCGCAAGAAAATATAAATGAACTTTCTCAGATACTTAAAAAACCTATTGAATCAAAAGCAAAAGCTGGAATAATTAATGACGAACCTTTGAAGTTTCATAATGAACCGGCTCGTCATAAGTTATTGGATTTAATGGGAGATCTTGCATTGCTTGGCAGACCATTGAAAACTCATATTTTAGCAGCTAGACCAGGCCATGCTTCCAATATTGAGTTAGCTAAGTTAATAAGAAAGCAAATTACCGCAGCAAGTAAAGCTGCACCTTCCTTTGAAGCTAATGCTGAGCCAGTTTATAATGTAAATGAAATAGCAAAGCTGTTGCCACACAGGTATCCATTCCAATTAGTTGATAAAATTATGTCATTAGACGGTACTACCGTAATTGGCATTAAAAATATTACAATAAATGAACCTCAATTTACTGGGCATTTTCCTGATAATCCTGTAATGCCTGGCGTTTTACAAATTGAAGCAATAGCACAGACAGGAGGAGTACTAGTGTTAACTGCAACGGGGGAGCCAGAAAAATATTGGCCATATTTAGTGGGAATAGATAATTGTAGGTTTTATAAAAATGTTTTGCCAGGCGATTCATTAGTCATGAGATGTTCATTGTTGGCAGCGATAAGAATGGGCGTTGCCAAAATGCATGGAGAAGCTTGGGTAGGTAAAAACCTTGTTTGTTCAGTGGATATGACAGCAAGGTTAGTAAAAAAATCCAATTAATTTAAATAAAGATTTATGAATCAGCCTTTGGCTTATGTTCATCCTGGAGCAAAAATTGCTCAAAATGTAGTAATTGAACCTTTCAGTTCAATTCAAAACGATGTTGAAATAGGAGAGGGTACTTGGATAGGACCTAACGTTACTATTTTTGAAGGAGCTAGGATAGGGAAAAATTGTAAGATTTTCCCGGGTGCTGTGATATCAGCCATTCCTCAAGACTTAAAATTCAAAGGAGAATATTCTACCACTGAAATAGGTGATAACTCAGTGGTTAGGGAATGTGTGACAATAAATAGGGGTACAGTAGATAAAAACAAGACTGTAGTTGGGAAAAATTGTTTGATAATGGCATATGTTCATATAGCCCATGATTGTATTTTGGGTGACAATATTATTTTAGCCAACGCTGTTCAACTTGCAGGCCATATTAATTTGGGAGATTATGTTTTTATTGGTGGAACCAGTGCTGTACATCAATTTGTAAATATTGGAGCACACGCTATGGTAGCCGGAGGCTCGTTGGTAAGAAAAGATGTACCACCTTTTATTAAATCAGCAAGAGAACCTTTAACTTATGGAGGGGTAAATTCTATTGGACTAAGAAGGAGGGGTTTTTCGAACGAACAAATTGAAGAAATTCAAGATATATATAGAATATTGTTTTTAAGTGGCTTAAATAATTCGGCGGCAATTGATAAAATTGAACTTGAATTACCTGCAACGGCCGAAAGAGATGAAATTATTAATTTCGTTAGAAATTCAGAAAGAGGTATAATAAAGGCGGGTTTAAATAAAAATTTGGATTGATTTGGTAAAACTTCAAGCCGAAAATATTGGAAAGAAATTTAAGAATGAATGGATATTTAGGAATCTAAATTTAGAGATTCAAAATGGTTTTCCTTTGGCAGTAATTGGCCCAAATGGTTCTGGTAAATCCACTTTCATGCAAGCTATTGCAGGCATCATTCCAGTAAATGAAGGGAAAGTTTTGTTTTTTGAGAACTCTTTACCAATTGAAGAAGGAAATTGGCATCAATTTTTGTCTTTTTCTGCTCCCTACATGGAGCTTATCGAAGAATTTACATTAATTGAAGCTATTGAATTTCACATAAAATTCAAAAAACTCAAGAATGGACTTACACAAAACCAATTTTTAGAATTAATTCAGCTTGATACACATAAAGAAAAAACTATAAAAAACTTTTCCTCTGGAATGAGGCAGAAACTTAAATTAGGTTTAGCATTTTACAGTGAAGCTCCCATACTTTTGTTAGACGAACCCACCGCAAATTTAGATCAAATTGGGTTCGAATGGTATTTTGATCAAGTCACCTCTTTATCTAATGAAAAGCTTATAATAATATCTTCCAATGAACCTAAAGAATATAGTTTTTGTAAAAACCAATTAAATATCTTAAATTTCAAGAATTAATTTAATTTTTTCTTAGCTTATGCTTTTAGCAAGATTTATTATTTTATTTCTTTTTTTAATACCTACAGCAGTTTTTGCTGGAAATCCAATTGGGAACTTCTTATTTATTAAAAATGAAGGCCAGTGGGATTCAACTATTTTTTTTAAAACAGAAATTCCTGGAGGTTATCTTTGGATTACGAATAATGGCCTTGAATATCAGCTTTTTGACACCAAAAATCTAAAGCATTTTAAATCCAAATCAGAGAATGAGAATGCCAGAATAGATGCTATTGAACTTCAAACTATTTACTATAAATTTCAGAATCAGGTTAAATCCAAAGATGTTAAAATTTTTAACCCAACAGAACAATCCTTTAATTATTTTTTGGGTAATGATCCTGAAAAATGGAAGACCAATGTAAAAGGGTATTCAGAAATTTATATTGAAAATGTTTATGAGCATATAGATTTTAGGCTCTATAGTTTAGATCAATCTTTAAAGTATGAATATATAATAAAACCTCATGGAAATCCAAATCTAATTTCTCTAAATTATACAGGTGTTAATGGGATAAAAATAGAAAATAAAAACCTGATTATTCAGACTAAATTTGGATCTATAAAAGAATTTGAACCATTTACTTATCAACTAAATGGCAAAGAAAAAAAGAAAATAGCATCTTCCTATAAGAAAATTGATGAAAAAATAGTATTTGAATTAGGAGATTATGATAATTCAAAAAATCTTATTATTGACCCAGAATTGGTATTTTCATCATATTCCGGTTCTATATCAGATAATTGGTCACATACTGCTACTTACGATTTGAAAGGGAATTTATATGCAGGAGGGACAGTTTTTGGCCCAAATTTTCCAGTTTCAAATGAATCTTTCCAAACCAAAGTTGGAGGTACAACTCGTTCAAACGATCGGGGTTACAGAACAGATATTGTAATTACAAAATATGCGGGAGATGGACAAAAAGTGCTCTACTCTACTTTTTTAGGGGGTGAAGAATCTGAAATTCCACATAGCCTTATTGTGAATTCAAAAGGGCAGTTGGTGGTTTTTGGAACCACGTCTTCGAATAACTTCCCAACTTCAAGTGCTGCTTTTGACAAAACTTTTAATGGTGGAACTGCTATAAACGGAGCACCAGTTACTACAAATATTGGTATTTTTTCAGGTTCCGATTTATTTGTTTCCGTAATTTCTGAAGAAGGCAATAAGTTAATTTCTAGTACTTATATGGGTGGGGCTGGAAACGATGGTATTCATGATTTCAGAGAATTAAGTATTATTAATTATGGAGACGAATTTAGAGGTGAGGTTTTTGTTGATGTTAATGATAATATTTACGTTGCTTCCGTTAGTACTTCCAATGATTTTCCAGTGGTAAATGCTGTTTCAACCAAAAAATCTACGTATGACGCTGTGGTATTTAAATTAGCAGAAAATTGTGATAAATTACTTTTTTCAACTTTTTTAGGTGGAAATGCATACGATGCAGCTTATGGAATCCGGGTTAATAAAGAAGGAGCGATTTTCGTTTGCGGAGTAACCAAGAGTTCAAATTTTGGAACAACATCTTTAGCTTTTAAAAAAACGATGGAAGGCCCAACAGACGGATTTATTGTTAAGATTGAGAATTTTAAAATTACAGCTTCCACCTACATAGGCACTCAAGAAGGAGATATTGCTGCTTTTATTGACCTTGACAAAGATAATAATGTGTATATTTTTGGATTAACAACCGGAGATTATAATATTTCAACTGGGGTTTTTAGTAATCCTAAAAGTGGGCAATTTATACATTGCATTGATCAAAATTTAAATAAAACTATCTATTCATCTGTTTTTGGTTCGGGACGAAAAATAGGTCAAGTTGATATTGTTCCAACTGCTTTTTTGGTAAATGATTGTGGGAATGTTTATGTAGCGGGGTGGGGGGGGAATGTAAATACAAAAAATGGCTATAACCCTTTTAGTACAACCAACGGCTTACCCATATCAAATAATGCCTATCAAAAAACCACCACAGGAAGTAATTATTATTTTGCAATTTTTGAAAAAGGATTTAAATCACTTTTGTATGGCACCTATTTTGGCTCTAAATCTCCCTCAAATCCAGAAGATGAACGAGGGGATCATTTAGATGGAGGAACTTGTAGATTTGATAGAAAAGGAAATATTTACCATTCTGCATGTGTTTGTAAAGCCAAAGGATTTGTTGATTTCCCAATTAAAAATGCCGCAGAAATTAACCATAAGGCTGATAATTGTAATATGGCAGCATTCAAATTTAATTTAGATGGTTTGGCAGCGAAGTTTGATTTACTGGAGGGAACCATTAAAAATCCTGCTAAAGTATGTGCACCTGCCAGAATAAATTTTGATAATTTAAGTATTGGGGCTCAAAGCTATGCTTGGTTTCTAAATGGAGAACAAATTTCAACAGCCGAACAGTTTTCTTATAATTTTACGAATGCTGGAAGTTTTGAAATGAAGTTAATTGTTTATAATAAGTTGACTTGCAATGCAATTGATTCCACTTTTAGAAAGCTAGAAGTTCAAGCTTTTTTGAGCTCCGCTCGGGGAGATACCACGGTTTGTAGTGGGTCGAAAGTAATTATGAAGGCTTCTGGGGGAGAGTCTTATAATTGGACTCCTGCCGTTTTTTTTAAAGACCCTAAACTCGCAATCGTTGAATTGGATATAGAAAATTCTCAAAAGTTTACTGTAGAAATCAAAAAAGGAGAATGTACCGTAAAAAAGGAAGTTACAATAACTGTAGAGAATACTAAAAGTGATTTTGGTGCAACAAATAGCATTACCATTTGCAAAGGTCAAAGTAAACAATTAATAGCAACGGGTTTAGCTGATAAATTTGTTTGGTCTGGGCCAAAAATGTCTGACTCCACCCAATCAATAATAACTGTAAGCCCACAAGTTACAAGCACTTACCTTGTTCAAGCTTTTTATAAGGACGGTTGTAAACCCAAAAAGAGCATAGAAATTAGTATTGATAATTCTGTAAAACTAGATTTTAGCTATTCGTATACTTATAATTGTAATGTCCCTTCCGAATTAATATTTGAAAATCTGAGTTCAGGAGCCCAAAAGTATTTTTGGCAAGTCGAGAATAATTTAAGTATTGAAGCTAAGGTACCTAAAGATTTTAAAATTGTTGAAAATAAAGTAACAACCATGACATTAAAGGGTTTAAGCGCCAACGGGTGTGAATTTAATACCGTTAAAAGTATTGATTTAAAAAATTACGATGGAAAAATTCCTAATGTAATTACGCCAAATAATGATAAAAAAAATGATACATTTGTGGTAGGATTTCCAGAATCTAAATTAGAAATTTTCAATAAATGGGGTAAAAATATTTTTAAAGCTGAAAATTATCAGAATGATTGGGGTAATAAAATAAATTCTGGAACGTATTATTATTTATTAACTTTACCAAACAGCAAAATCTGTAAAGGTTGGCTTGAGGTATTAAATTAATCAACAAAAATGAAAAAATTAGTATTTGGAATTCTTTTTTTAGGAAGTGTAGGCATTGCAGTTGGACAAAAATACGATAGTTTCGGTTCAAAAATTAAACCAAAAGAAGCTCTACCGGTGGTAGGTCTAGTTGGAAACTCAAAGGTAGAAAATACCAATGTAAAAGTAGAAGGAGAAGTGGAGTCTGTTTGCCAAGCCGCAGGATGTTGGATGAAGATTAAGCTGGCGGATGGTAAAACCATGCGTGTTACTTTTAAAGATTATGGTTTTTTTGTTCCAAAAGATATTTCTGGGAAAAAAGTAATATTTGAAGGTACACCCTCTATAAAAACTACAAGTGTGGCAGAATTGAAGCATTATGCTGAAGATGCAGGAAAATCAAAAGAAGAAATTGCTAAAATTAATGAGGCAAAAACTGAGCTTAGTTTTGTAGCTAACGGGGTTTTGGTTCCAAAGAATTAAAATTAATAGTATTTAATTATTTAAATTGCTTGAATAATTCTATTGTTCAAGCAATTTTATTTTGAATTAATTAAAGAGTAATTTTAAATTCAAATGCTTAATTTAGTGTTTTTTAACTAATTTTGAGCCTTATTTTAAAAAAATGAAAAAGGTAGCATTTTATACTTTAGGCTGTAAATTAAATTTCTCTGAAACATCCACAATAGCTAGAACTTTCGAAGAAAAAGAATTTATAAAAGTTGATTTTAATGATAGGCCAGATATTTTTGTGATTAACACGTGTTCAGTTACAGAAAATGCAGATAAAAAATGTAAGAAGATTGTTAAAGAAGCACAAAAAATAAATCCGGATGGTTTTGTGGCTATAATAGGTTGCTATGCACAACTTAAGCCACAAGAAATTGCTAATATTCCTGGTGTAGATGCTGTGTTAGGGGCGGCAGAAAAGTTTAGATTACATGAACTTCTAGGTACATTTGAAAAAATACCTTCTTCCAGTAATACCGATAATTCAAACAAAGTTTTTTCTTCTGAAATAACTCAAAAACTTGATTATCATACCTCATATTCTTTGAATGATAGAACAAGAACTTTTTTGAAAGTGCAAGATGGTTGTGATTACCCTTGTACCTACTGTACTATTCCACTTGCCAGAGGAGCAAGTAGGTCAGATACAATTTCAAACATATTGCAGGCAGCTAATAAAATAGCTGCTAATGATGTGAAGGAAATTGTATTAACAGGTGTGAATATTGGAGATTTTGGCTTAAAAGATGGAATAAGAAAAGAGACGTTTCTTGATTTGATTAAAGCTTTGGATCAAGTAGAAGGAATTGAGCGATTTAGAATTTCAAGTATTGAGCCAAATCTTTTATCAAACGATATTATTGAATTTGTGGCTCAATCGAAAAGATTTGTTCCCCATTTCCATATTCCATTACAATCAGGCTCAAATAAAGTGTTGGGGCTAATGAAAAGAAGGTATAAAAGAGAATTATATCAGGAAAGAGTTACAAAAATAAAAGAAATTATGCCGGATTGTTGCATAGGTGTAGATGTGATAGTAGGACATCCTGGAGAGACTCAGGAAGAGTTTTTAGAATCTTTTAAATTCTTAAACGAATTGGATATTAGCTATTTGCATGTATTTACCTATTCAGAAAGAGAAAACACGCAGGCTATTCACATAAAGCCTACTGTTCCATCTAATTTAAGAGCAGAAAGATCAAAAATGCTTCATATTCTTTCTGATAAAAAAAGAAGAAGTTTTTATGAAAAGCATTTGGGTAATCAAAGAATGGTCTTATTTGAACAAGAAGAAAATCTTGGACTTATGACTGGTTTTACAGATAATTATATAAAAGTAAGTGCCAAATATGACCCTATTTTAATTAATGAAATGAAAAAAATACAGCTTGTGGAAATAAATGATAAAATGCAGGTTGAGGTTGAAGAAATTTTTGATTTAGTATCTCATTAATATTAGATTTATATTGTTAAACTAATGAGATAATATAGTTTATAAACTATTTAAATTTAAGAAAGTGTTAAAATGAAAATACCCATCAAAAGACGGGTATTTTGCATTTTGGAGTACAACAAAACCACAATAAATTGTGATTTTAAGGTTTCAAATATTTTAAGCTTCTAACAATTGCTCATCGTGCTGACTAACATCAAGTCCTTTCATTTCGTCTTCTTCAGAAACTCTCATCGGTACTATGATATCTGTAATTTTTAATATTACAAACGACATAATAAATGCAAAAGCGGATACTAATACTAGTGCAACCATGTGCTTGATAAATAAAGTGGAATCTCCAAAAATCAAACCTTGGTCTTTTACAGCACTATTTACGGCTGATGAAGCAAATAATCCTGTAAAAACCATACCAACCATACCGCCGACTCCATGACACGGAAATACATCTAAAGTGTCATCCAAGGCAGTTTTTGTTTTGTAATGGGCTAAGAAATTACTAATTATTGAAGCCACAACACCGATTACTAAAGCATGAGGAATAGTTACAAATCCAGCGGCAGGAGTAATTGCAACAAGACCAACTACAACTCCAATACAAAATCCTAAGGCAGAAACTTTTTTTCCTTTGGCCGCATCGAATAAAACCCAAGCTATACCCGCAGCACCCGCAGCTGTATTCGTGGTAGCGAAAGCTACTGCTGCTAAAGGGTTAGCACCCAAAGCAGATCCAGCATTAAATCCAAACCATCCAAACCACAATAAACCAGTTCCTAATAATACATAAGGAATATTAGCAGGAGGTAAGAAGCTACCTTCTACATGCGATCTACGTCTTTTTAAATATATGGAAGCAGCTAAAGCAGCCCAACCAGCTGACATGTGAACGACAGTTCCACCCGCGAAGTCTAATACGCCCATTTCAAATAAAAATCCACCAGAAGCCCAAGTCATGTGTGCTAGAGGTGCATAAATGAATAAGCTGAATAGTATCATAAATACTACATAAGACTTGAAATTAATACGCTCTGCCATAGATCCGGTTACTAGAGCTGGAGTTATTACTGCAAATTTTAATTGGAAAAACGCAAACATAATTGCTGGAATAGTTCCCCATGGAGCGGCATCTAAAACACCTTTCATCATAAAGTGAGTCATAGGGTTTCCAACAAATCCTCCAACACTTTCTCCAAATGCTAAGCTATAACCTACTACTACCCATACAATAGAAATAACCCCCATGGCTATAAAGCTTTGTAACATAGTAGAAATTACATTTTTAGAGTTTACCATACCTCCATAAAAGTAGGCTAAACCAGGAGTCATAATGAGAACTAATGCAGATGCAACAAGCATCCAGGCGGTGTCTCCACTATTAATTCCCTCTGTTTGGATTGCTCCTGGAATAGAAGGGAAAATAAGAGCCAAGACAGTAACCGCAGCCAATATGGCAATTGGCGTGTAAGATGGTTTAATTTGAGTAAT
Source organism: Cytophagaceae bacterium (assembly GCA_031414675.1). Lineage (GTDB taxonomy): Bacteria > Bacteroidota > Bacteroidia > Cytophagales > Spirosomataceae > Leadbetterella. Next base: position 8,272 of record JANNWE010000030.1, on the reverse strand, counting down.
TTGAGACATAATTTAAAAAATTTAGGTGTTGTACAATTGATTGAGGTTTAACTATTAAAAATAAAATATTAATGCTGCTCCAAGAGTAGATTGTGATTTTTTATTTAGTTTTCCGTCTTTATCATATATTTGAGATGTATTTTTAACATTGTTATATGAATCAAAACGATATTCTGGTTTGAATAATAAATTACCAGATACTTTGTAATTTCCTGTTAATGTGATTCCGGTGGTTGCTACACCATCTCCATTTTTGTCCACTAAAAATATAGCCCCGTTTTTGTTACTAAAATGTTCAATTCTTGTTCCAAGGCCAAATTTTTCAGAAACACTACCATTTAAATACAAAGCAGCACCGCCCCAGCTTCCTCCGTTATTGTTTCCAGTAACTGCGTTTACACCTACAAGGAATTTTTCGGTTACTTGATATGAAGTAGTTAAATCAAACCAAGAATAAACGTCTTTCTTATCGTCAGTACTTTCATCTGATCCAAAGTAATTCAAATAAATGCTCAAACCATCTTTAGGTTTTAGAGAAACTTGAGCTTGAAGACCCTTGGCTTTATTGTTATCATCTTTACTATCTAAACCATTAGTAATTCCAAACATCAATCCTACTTTTGATGAAGCTGCGATGTCTAATTTAACTCCAGTATGATAAAAAGGCCCATTTCCAAACATATTAGATAAGGAATAGTTAAAATTTACAGGAGCATCAATAACTTCATAACCTACATGAGTGCCGTATTGTCCCGCAGTAAGGGTTAATTTATCAGACATTTTCCAACCTATATATGCTTGTTTAATAGCTAGTCCAGTAGTTCCAATGTTTTCACCTAAAGGGCTAAATTTATTTCCATAGTTTCCTAAATCGCCATGGTTTCCAAAGGTTAAATCAATAACTCCAGTTACTTTACTAGTGGTATACGTAGTTTTCATTTGAGCTAAACCTACTTGAAAGTTATTCGCTTTTTGGTCGAAAATTCTTTCAAATCCAGATGCACCTAAATTAGACTGAGCCCCACTGAAATTTGCAAAATAATAGGTATCCACGTAGCCACTAAAAACTAAAGGCTTTGCCTCTTCTTCCAAATTAGGTTTCGCTGTTGCTTCTTTTTTCGCCTTTACCACTTCTTTGGGTTTTGTTGGGTTTTCAGTCGCATTTACTTTGGTAAATAAAATAAGACCTAAAACTGTCAAATACACATTTCTCATAATTTTCTTTGGTTTAATTTTAAATTTACTATGTTATATTTTTAACAAAACTCTAATGAAAAATATTATATTTCAAGTTTTAAGGTTTAAAATTTATGATATTTATTGAAAAAATATATTTAATCTTTAAATATTACTATAAAATTTACTTAAAATTGGTATTTATATTTAAATATTTAAATTTATAACATATTTTGTATTTATTAATATTTTCAAAATTAAATATTGTTGTCTATGATAATTGGTGTTTAGATATTTGTTTTTTTTGAATTTCGGATTTAAAATAAAAATGCTAAAACATTACTGTTTTAGCATTTGCATTAGTTCTTTAATTAATTTCTTTATAAAAAATCTTATTTAATTTTTGGCGTCCGATTAAATAAAATCCTATTAGTATAATCACCTAAATATTAAGCCCTTTCAGGGCTTTTTCTTACCAATATCAAATCACTACTGGATTGTTGATTTTCAGTTACTTAACATCTAAAGAATCCTTTTTCTTGACTTATTCGGTCACCAGTATTGTTTTATTAAATTATATTTATTTTTTAAAACTCGCTACATAAGATATTCTTAATGTAGGATTGCTTTCTTCTATGGTGTCTGTAAAGTTCCAAATTTTTTGTTGAATAAAGCTTAATTGAAATTGGCTTGATTTGTTAACTATATATCCTAGACCCAAAATAATTCTATTTTGATTCATTAGGGTTTTACCTACATTATTTTTAGAAACATCCGTACCAAAAGGCCCGATATTTAAAAAGATTTCGTTCCCTCCAAAAATACTTAGAAGGGGTTTGTTGTCTTTTTTAACCAAAGGATAGGTGGCAGTTAACATATACCTAAATCTATTCCGGTATTTATACTCATTAATTTTATATTCAGTGGAATTAGGAACTAAAGAGGCGATTCCAACCCATCTGTTTTCGTCTCTTAACCTATTGGTGATTTTGAATTTACCAACTTGATTTGTAAAATTGGTTTGTAACCAAAAATGATTTTCCGGTATAGGTCGTTTATTTAATGCTGGGCTGCCGTATACAAAAGTATTATAATGAGTAAGCCCAAAACTACCGATTAAAGTTTTATTGATTTGATAATCAATAGAAGGTCTTAAAAAGTATTGTTGTTTTTGCGAAAATCCATTTGCATATCGCATAGTTGCTTCCAAAGTCAAAGATGTCTTTTTTGAAATCATCTTTTTACCCACAAAGTGGAGCCAAATGTTATTGTTTTGGCTTTTTGTTTGGGCATTTGCACTCATATTAAATAGTAAGGCAATTATTAAAATTTTATATCTCATATTAATTTATTTTTATGCTCCTTTAGAACGTAAGTTAATTAGAAAACATAAGCAGTACTTGCATTAGTTTTTGAGTTTGGAATTTGAAAACCAAACGATAATGGCAGGTTTGGTTGAACAAAAAATACAAATCCTACTACATTCACACCTATTGGAGTTTTTCCAGTAATATGGTCAGTCACCAAATGAAATTTTTTATTTATTGTGGTTTCAAAACCATACATATATCCCATTTCAGATTTTTCTCCAACTACTGCTTTATCACCATAAAAAATTCCAATGTTTATTTTAAGTTTTTCTTTGTCAAAGTAACTAAAGAATTCAAGTAAGTGAAATCAGCAAAAACGTGTTTTTTTTGATTGGAGAGTTTAGTTCCAAATTGTATACCTAAGCCAAAGGTAATTAGTCATTAATATCAAAAGCTTTTTGGAATGTAAATAATCCTAAGGGAGCCAAATTTTCGTCGTTTAATGAATTATTGATAGTTAATTTAGTAAACTTCTGATTTGTTTGCAAACCGGCTATATTAAATCTTAATTCCATATTCCAACCTAAACCATAACAGAAATTAGTGTTTGACTCTATATTTTCATTGATATTAAATTGTTGCTGAAAAAATAGTTTATTTTTAACTGTAATTTCCGAAAAAGTAATAATAAAAAGGTTTAGTTGAGCTATTACCATATTTTTAAAGCCTAGCAATATTATTAAGAAATATACAAAGTTTTTCATTTTGAGAATTCTACTCGCATTTTCTTCTAAAAAATCCGAGTAGAAATTTATTTATTCTTGTTATTTCTTTTTACGAGCCGACAAACTATGATTTGACACAGGTTGGTGTTCCTCAAGGCCAATAATTTGTACTGAACCTCCATTATGCGTATAGTCATGCTCATAATGATGTAGATTTTCCATCACCGAATGATCAATCAATTTAGTGTTTTTCAAATCTATAGTGACTTTAAAACCTGGAGGAATGGCATCTAATTTGCTTTTTATACCTAAGTAGTTTGAAAAAATAGCAGATTTGTCTATTTCTACGAGGTACTCTTCCTCAGTAAATGAAACCACCACCGGAGCCTTAAATAAACTGGAAATTGGAGCTCCGTGGAAGATATGAATAATGATTTTTAATAGCATACCTGCTGCTATTCCTACTAAAAGATCTTCGAATAATGTAAAGAAAATAGTAATTAAGAAAATGGCTAATTGATCCTTGCCAATTTTAAAAGTCTGAATAAACTCTTTGGGATGGGCTAATTTAATGCCTACAGTGATCAGCATTGCCGCTAGAGCCGTATTTGGAATTAACTCTATATATTTAGAAGCCATTAAAACAAAAGTCAATATAAAAAAGCCATGAAAAAAATTAGCCCAACGGGTTTTCGCACCATTGTTTACATTTGAAGAGCTACGTGCCACTTCTGAAATCATTGGTAAGCCCCCTAAAATAGCCGATATTGTATTGCCAATGCCAATAGCTATTAAATCCTTATTAGCATTAGATTTTCTTTGGTAAGGATCCATCATATCTATTGCTTTCACAGTGAGCAAAGATTCTAAGGTGCCAACCAAAGCGAACATAATAACATATTTAATAAAAATTCCAGTTTGAGCAAAGCCAACGAAGCTTACGTTTACTTTGATGTTATCTAATAAGTTACCAATATGAACCAAGGCATAAGCGGGCTCAGTATGCTGAAAATCAAGCATTAGCTCTGCAGGAATTGCAAATATTAACACCATTAATGGAGCTGGTATTTTTCTTATTGGATGATTTACAAAAGGCCAAATAAGCATAATTGTTAAACTTACCAAGCCCACTAAGGTAGCCTTTGGGTCCATGTGTAAAATGAAGTTAGGAATAGAGGCCAACAACTCAATAGGGCCTTTTCCTTTCGCCATAGTGGGTACTACATCTAGCAAAACGGGTATTTGTTTGGCAATAATTATTAGACCTATAGCAGCTAACATACCATGTATAGCTGAAAGTGGGAAAAAGTCAGCCAATTTGCCAAGCTTAAAAACGCCAAAAAGTATTTGAATAATACTCGCAACAAAAACAGCTCCAAGAGCCAAGTGCCATCCTGTTTCTCCACCACCAAAATCGGCCACAGCACTTGCCACAATCACTATGAGGCCGGCAGCAGGACCTTTTATCGTTAATCTAGAACCTGAGACCATACTAACAACTATACCTCCTATAATAGCAGTTATAAGACCCATTATAGGTGGAAACTCAGAAGCCTTTGCGATTCCCAAACTTAAAGGTAAGGCGAGCAGGAATACGATAAAGCCAGAGATAGCATCACTTGAAAAATTTTCTTTTAAGCCAGCAAAGCCATCAAGAGGTAGTTTTAATTTTTTATTTACTGTTGTCATTTTTTTTAAATATTTAAATAGTTAAAAACATTTTTTTAATTTTTTTTTTTCACAATCAAGAAGACCTGTGGGCTATTTCGTGATATGTTTTTTTATGAGGTCCCAAGAATACTCTGGCATAAATGCGTATGGTGGAATATTCAAGGAATATAAAAGTGAGAGAGCTAAAAAATAAAAGGATTTTGTGATTGTTTTCTATATCAGAAAAAAGCAAATCAAAACCTAAGAAGGTAGGAGAAATAGGAAATCCGATAATGGTAAGGGAACACACTAAAAAGAAAAGTGCTAATCTAGGGTGTTCATAAATATGTCCGTGAAACTCATTGAGGTCTATTCCATTTTCTTTTTCAATAACACGCTGCAGTGATAGATACCCGCCAATAAAAGCTACAACGTTTCCACTTAAATAAATCAAGACTTGAGTTAATTCAAAACTATGCTGTTGCATGATAGAAAGCATAAAAAACAATTGACTAAAACCAATAAATGACCAAGCTCTAATAGCTGACCGCCTTTCGGTCCAAGCAACTAAAATGGTGATTAGAGCCAGAGCTGAAGTAAAACTCGATGTGAATAATGCCTCCATTATTTTGGGAACAGGAGTAATAAAGTAATGAACGACATTAATAAAAAGAATAATAATAAAAGCTCCTATTATCAACGGGTTTCTAGTAAAGTGTAGTGATTTTCCAAGTTTCTTGAAGGGTTGCCATAGGTAATTGAACCAAATGCCGTCTAAATTAAATTCCTTTACTGACAACAAATAAAGTATGTTTCGAAATTTAGAAGGTAAAATTGAAAATGGCCCTTTTTTATGAGGATTATAATGGAAAATTTGCTGATGAATTAAATAACTCATAGCCGAAGGTGAGTTTAACAATTGATATGTTCTAAGAAAAGCATTAACGGCAAAATGTACTAATGCCAAAATGTGCCATCCGAGAGCTATTTCGATAAAAATAATACCAATATTAGCTATGGAGGAATAAGCGATTTGGGTTTTTGCAGTGGGCTGAACCATACCTATGAGGGTTCCAAATAAAGCACTAGCTAAACCCATACACAAAATAAAGTATTTTGGAAGAGCCAATTCATGCCAAAGGGGGTAAGTTCTTATTAAGAGAAATGCACCCAAATGAACTGAAATAGCACCGTAGAAAATTGCACTAGAGACCGTAGGGCCTTCAAAAGCCCTAGGTAACCAAGTGGAGAAAGGAAACTGAGCAGATTTTACTGCGGCTGCAATAATAAATAAGGTGGCAATCATAGTTCCTTGTAAAGGATGAATGTGGGTGAAGTCATCAAAAACTAGGCTTTTGTTATCAAATGCACTGAAAATTACATTTTCCTGAAATAAATGATGAGAAAACCAAACAGCCCCAATAAGTGCAGCATCTCCTATTCGATAAAACGACAATATTTTCATGCTATTCTTGACAGGCAAATAGCGATCTCTATAAAATGCTATCAATAAAAACGAAGTAATTCCCATTATTTCCCAGCCCAAAAAAAAGGTTTCGAAATTGCCTGAGAAAATAAGCAGACTAAGTCCAAAATTGAACAATAAAAAGTGATTGTAAAAGCGTTTAAAACCACTTTCCCGATGCATATAGGTTTTACTAAAAACGGAAACTAGATACATTAAAATGGAAGCAACTAGACTGAAAACCGCAGATAGTTTATCATAATAAAGCATTAATCCGAAGTTAAACTCGTCATTACTATACACTGTAAAAGCAAATTTCTCCATACTTTGAAAGCCATTTATTGCCCAAAAAACTGTCAAGGCTAAACTTGAAATTACCTGTATTAATAAACCAATATTTGAAACTCCGCTAATTATTTTTTCTTGCTGGTTTTTAAATATAATTGTTCCTAAAAATGTAAAAAATGGAAGGATAATGAAGAGAATTAATACTATTGCCATGATATGTTGCTTTCGATTTGGTAAATAGGTAAATTTTCAAAGGTTGCATGGGTAATGTGATTGGTTTCCATTTCTGGTGCTTTTTCAAAAAGTCCATGAAGATCATTTACTACTTTTAGATCCATAGCTTCAGGCTGGTAATGATTAAAATGCCCATCTTGGAAATAATAAAACTCCCCAGTTTCGGGGTGAAGAGCTGCAATGTGAACCCATTCGTTTTTATACCATTCAAACATAGCATCATTTGATTTAATAACCTTTAGGACAATTTCAGGTCGTTGTTCCACGATAACCATTAGCCTCACAGGGTCATGAGGTTCTATCATTTGCCATGGTAAACCAGGTCTTAAATCACCGTCTGAACTATTTGTTACGCCAACTAAACCCACCACATTATGAGGTAATTTCGTTCCACATCCCAATTTTACATTATCTACTCTTGAAAAGTAATATTCTAAGTTTATGCCACCACACACCACACCAATAGGAGCCATCACATTAGCTAAATGAATTCCATCTGGATCAGTACGATAATCATAGGAGTTAAGAAATGCCCTTCTATCCAGCATGAGGTGGCGAGTTATGGATCTTCGGCCTACTATACAAAGGGAATTAGTGCCATGGCCAAGCTCGGGTCTCGGCTCAAAAATTGAAACTGAACGATCGAGTATATCTTTTCTTACTTGCTTAATATCGCGATTAGTATCAATGGAAGCAAATCTTCTAGAACGCTCTTTGGCATTTAAATCTAAAGCATCCTCAAATTTTTTACAAAATTCTTGGTGCTGTTCAGCTATATTTTTTTCCAGATCATCTTCCAAATAAAAACCGATGGTATCAGCAGCGGTATCGTGCATAGCGCCTATAAAAAGTGTATCTAATGGTATTTCAAGTCCACGAATTTTCAAGGCTTCACGAACTGCTGGCATATTCGCCATTTGAGCAAATACCCGTGAATTGGTAAACCCTGGCCTTCCGCTACATGCACCGCAATCGTGGGCTCCATGATGCGGGTTATTTGCACTGCTGCTGCCATGGGCAATTAGATATACAATAGGAGAAAAGTTATGTACTAAACCTATTCCTCTTAAGAATTTCTCCACCCGATCAGTAATTTCTACTAAAGAAAATCCTATCTGAAGACCATCTTCTTTATCTTCTGGGTTAGTATTGAGTACTGTAAGTTTACTTTTTTGAGTCATGTGAGCAAATGCATCAGAGATAGCGGGTCTCATTTTGGGTCTAAACAAACTTAGCACTAACTCTGGCAGTGCTCTTAAACCCAATGCAAGGGTCTTAATTGGATTGAGACTGTGCGTGCCATTATCATACATGCTATCTTTATGGTCATGAAATTCTACATCATATTCCTTAATCAGAAAATTGGGAGTAACCGGAGCTGGGCAAAGTTTGTCTTTAAATTTGGCTCCCTTTTGTTTGAAATA